>CAZIAN010000015.1:0-25943 GCA_964537355.1 uncultured Pirellulales bacterium
CCACATGGGATTGCCCCTACATGGGAATGGCCCCGGGCAGAAGAGCCGTGTAAGTACACCCTGGGACATTTCGGTTGATTATTTTTGGATTCCTGTCTGTGTTCGGGGTATTCTGCGAGTATTTGGGGATGACGGCCTTTTTCAATATCCGTTGCTTGTACTTCGGGAGCCACGAATTTTGATGAGAATACTGTATAATACCGGAGTCGCAACGAGAGAGAGCAGGACGGATATACAGACCGCACCGATCACGGCAATTGCCAGTGGCCTTAGCATATCGGCTCCGGAGCCGACGCCATAAGCCAACGGCAACATGCCCAGCGCCGTTGTTCCGGAAGTCATCAATACCGGCCTCAGTCGCCGCTGCCCCGCCCGAACGAGTGCTTCCTCCATTTTCAGGCCGGAGAAGTGCAGCTCTCCGGCGAAGTCAAGCATGAGAATGCCGTTCTTGGCCACAATGCCAACCCCGATAATTGCTCCCAAAAGCGAAACGACATTGAGCGATGTGCCGCTGAGATACAAAGCCATGACGGCGCCGAACATTGCAAGAATGGCGCCAAATACGATTGCCACGGGGCCGGAAAAAGTCCGAAATTCTATAAGCAGGACCGTATAAACCAGAAAAACAGCCATTGCAAGAACGACAAGCAGGTGGGAGAACGACTCTTGCTGCTGCTGGTATAGGCCGCCAAATTCAATAGCCCCTTTAGCTATAGACTTATCCTGACTCAAGCGGTCGCGGATTTCCGCCATCGCACTTCCGAGGTCTCGGCCTTCCAGCCTGGCCGTAATAGCAACATCCTGACGCAGATCTTCTCTTCGAAGCTCAAGCTGGCCCGGCTCTTCGACAATATCCACCACCTGCGAAAGCTTGACCAGAGTTCCATCAGGACAACGCAGGGGCAAATTTCGCAGGCTTGCAACACGGTCAACATTATTCGGGTCAACTACGACCCGAATGTCGATAAGCCGGTCGCCCTGTAAAACCGACGAGGCCGTCTTGCCGAGCATGGCTGTCTCGACAGCCGCAGCCACATCGTCGGTGGTCAAACCAAAACGCTGTGCATCGGGGCTGCGAAGCCGTAAACTCAAAGACGGGCCTGTAACCATCAAGCCATCAAAGGTATCAACTACACCTTTGACCTTTTTGATTTCTTCTTCGATCTGCGGGGCTTTGCTCTTTAGGAACTCCGTATCAGTCGAAAACAGCTTAACCTCAATTGGCTGGGGCGCCCACATGAGATCGCCGATCAGGTCGGAGAGGATGCCGGGGAACTCCCATTGAAGACTTGGAACTGCAGCATTAAACCTGTGCCTAAGCTCGGAAATTACCTCCTCGGTCTTCCGCCGGCGATCGGGTTTGAGTTTAACCAGGAAGTCTCCCGTATGAGGCTCGGCAATTGCCAGAGCCAGCCGAGCGCCGGTACGCCTCGAGTAACTCTCAAGCTCAGGGATGGTACGCAGTATCCCCTCAGCCAGCTTGAGCTGCCGGTCCGTTTCAGCCAAGCTTGTTCCCGGTCGCGCCACATAGTCAATTACAAACCCGCCTTCATCCATAGGCGGCAGAAATTCACTTTCGAGACGACCATAGATTGCTATACCTGCAAGCAAAATTATTACGCACATACCGACCGTGATCCAGCGGTGAGCCAGCGCTATTCGAAGGATATGCTCATAAGCCCTCATGAAATATTGTAATATGATACCGCCATGCTCATCCTGCTTTTTTTTCTTCTTACTGTAGATCCCACCCATGAACCAAGCCGCCATAGATGGTGTAATCGTAAGTGCCAAAAGCAGAGAGATGAGCAGCGATACGGCCATAGTCAGTGCCAAAGCCCTGAAAAATACTCCCACGATACCGTCCAAAAAGGCCAGTGGAATAAATACGACTACCGGTGTAATGGTCGAACTCAGAAGCGGCTTGAATATTTCCCCTAAGCCCTCCCGCACAACCGTGCCACGAGGGGCCCCAGTTACTATCTTAACATATATCGCATCTACAACGATAATGGCATTATCGATAATCACCCCGATAGCAGCAGCGATACCGCCCAGAGTCATCAAATTAAAGCTTAGTCCCATCGCTTTTATCGCGATCAAGGTAATAAGAACCGTTGCCGGGATCACCAGCGTCGCTACAAAGGTCATCCCCCAGTCCTTGAGGAAAAGATACAGTACGATAACTGAAAGAAACAGCCCGAAAATAATCGCCTGCCATACACTCTTGACCGATTCGTGTACGATCAATGACTGGTCATAGAAAAATGCCAGCTTCAGGTCGGGCGGCAGTTCCTTTTTGAGTTGTTCCAATTCCATCTTCAACTGGCGGGCAATTTCGAGCGTGCTTCCGTCCGGCTGGCTGCGAATATTCAGCAGTACAGCTTCTTTGCCATCGGCAGTAACGACGTTGAAGACCGGCTCAGGGCCACGCTCAACCCGGGCGAAGTCTTTAATATGAATCGGATGACCCTTGACTACCGTAACTATGAAATCCTCAATATCTTCAGTGTTGTGCACCCGGCCATCGACCACGGTAAGGTAAAGTGTGTGGTTCTCCTCGTGCATACCGGCCGGAGCTATGAGGTTCTTTTTGATCAGTGACTCGGTTACGTCTGAGAGACTCAGCCCAGCGGCTTGCAAGCGTAGTGGATTTACTATCACATGATACTCCGGCGTTCGTCCCCCAACAAGGTCCACCCTGCCGACGCCTGGAATCCGTAGAAAGCGTGGTTTAAGCGTATAACGGGCCATCTCCCAAAGATGTGTTATGTCTCGTGTCTCGCTGGTCAGGCTAACGCCAATAATTGGAAAAGCCGCAAAAGTCAAGCGGAAGACATTCGTTGTTGCTGTTGCAGGTAAGGTGCTGCGAATCTGAGACAGGCGGCCCAGCACATAAAGCTCCGACTGGATCATATTCACATTCCAGTTGAAAAAGACACTGACTTCTGCGGAACCGCGTCCGGTAGCGTCACGGATTGTCACCACACCTGGAATGTCCTTCATTGCCTCCTCGATAGGACGTGTGATAGTTGCCATCATCTCATTGGCGGGCATAACGCCGTTATCAACCAGAATTACAACTCTGGGAAAGTTGGTATGAGGAAAAACCGATGAAGAAATCTTGGTTGCAGAATAGATACCGCCCAAACACAAGGATAACACTACAAAAGTAATGGCAATAGCGTGATGACTTGCGAATCGTCCCAACGCCGAGCCCCGAGCCTCAAAATGATTCCCGCTTGCGGTCTCCCGGGTACCTGATTGACCAGTATGTGGCATCAAATCCTCTCTTTTGTAACTCTTATTCGGTGATGATTCTGACCTTAGTTTCAGGGAGCAGGCCATACGCGCCTACCGTCACGACCTGCATATCCTCGTGAATTCCCTCTCCCTGTACTTCTACCATTCCATTTTCGCGCAACCCCGGCTGAACCACTCTCTGAAAGGCTTTGCCATTTTCTATAATGGCAATAACCGTCTGACCTTCGGTGGTTGTGACGAGGCTTTCTTCGGGCACGACGAGGCAGTCGCTTTTTTCCAAATAAATAGTGCGCACCCTGACGAGCCGGCCGGGCCTCAGATCGAACTCGGTTGGCAGTGATGCCCGAACCAGAACAGTATCACTCTCAGGGTCAACCACAGAATCAATAAACGTCAGCTCAGAAGTCACTTGCCCAATTTCACTGTTCGGTCCACCTATCCTTTCGCCGGTTTCGATTTTTACCTTCTGTCCCAGCTTAAGCACCTTCATCTCATCGCTTGGGACTCGAAATTCCACTATTAATCGCTTAAGATCGACCAATTCCGCCAGTACGCCCGTGACGCCAACAGCTTCCCCAGGTCGTGCCAGCACTCGTACAATCGTCCCGGATATAGGCGCTTTCACCTGAAGCAGTGATAACTCAGTATCGGCCCGTGCCATTTCATCTTTCGCAGCTGCAAGCTCATACTCGGCCTGCTGCAACAGCTTTTCTGATGTCCCCTGGCTCTGCATCAGTTCTTTCTGACGTGCAAAATTCTGCTTTGCTAACTCTACCGCCTGCTGAGCCTTCTTTGCCGCAACTTCAGCTACCCGACTATCAAGACGGAACAGGGTATCTCCGAGACTGACCTCTTGACCTTCGATGCACCCCGCCTCGCTGATAATTCCTTCCACCGGAGCTGTAATTCGAACGCTGGCCGGCGGCTTAGCTAAGCTACCTACATCCGGCTCAATTCTTCCATAAGCCAAAATTTGGCCGTGAAGTACGGAACGAGAAACTTTTCCAACTTGTACACTCACTTCAGTGGCAATTTCTTCCTCTTGCGGTTGAGACACCTTGCTGAGATTTCCTTGAAAGAGATAGTATACCACCAAAGCACTTGCCAACAGGACAAGCAATCCAATTAATGTTCCAAACTTATTCATAAAATCTCTCTAATCCAGCGTAGCTGGAACCCAAAATACTGTAAAAAATTTTCTATTTACTCCATAGGACGCCTTGCGGCAAATTACCCTTTGTTAATTGAAAACCAAAAATTGTAAATTATAAATCAAAATTTTGATTCTATATTTATCATTTTCTTTCCGACACAATAATTAAGTTCTGCCGTGCTGCTGTTTAACCGAGCGACCAATTCCGTCAAGTGCATGCGTGCATCAATTAGTTTTCCCTGAGCAAGTAAGACTGAAATTAATAAGGTCTCTCCGGCATCATAGGATATCCGGGTTTGTTCGGCCGCTTGTTCTAAATATGGAATGATATCGTTATTCCAAAGATCGAATTGCTCGTGTGCCGAGATGTACTGAGTATAAGCCTGATTCACTTCAAGAATGATGTTCTGACGGATTGCTTCATATCTTCTGGCCGCCTGTTCTAATTCCGCCTTTGCATAGGCGATTTTCGCATTATTCTGATTGAAAATCGGAATATCAATCGCCAAGCCCGGTCCAACAGTCAATGAATCCTCACCTTCATCCTTGGCGTCGATAATGGCGATAAAATTGTAGATTTTGGATTGCTCCCAGCCTATACGTTTGCCAGCCGCTTCGATAGCAAGCTCAGCCGCCCGCAGGTCCGGCCGGGCAGCAAAGGCCGTCTTGAGTAATTCATCGACAGATACGGCAGATATTAGAGGGATCTGAGAAGGAGCAATATTAAATATTATATCATCAGAGGTAATTCCGAGCAGGCTATGGAGCCGTTGTTCTAATATGTCAACTTCCTTTGAAAAACGTTTCACAGTGTCAGTTGCTCGAAGCGTATCCACATAGGAGTCTGAGGCCGCCAACTTGCTAATATTTCCGGCCCGGAGCTGTACCTGGTCAAGCTCGGCCATCTGAATCCGTAATCGAGCATTTTGTTCGGCGAGCCGGACCCGCTCCTTGGCAGACCATAGATCGGCATAGGTCGTCTGAACATCTCTTATGAGGCCCAAGCCATGCTTTATAAGGTTTTCGGAAAGTCTTTTAGTATCAAGCTCAGCAACTGCTACACGATGAGGTCTCTGCCATAGGGCATCAATTGGTATATCCATCGCCATCTCGAGCAGTTTTGGGCTAACCGGAAACAGCACAGAAAATACCGGATTGCTGAGCATGTTTGCTTCAAGCAGATCTGCACGGGCAAAGCCCAGGGCGGCCAGGTCCGCCTGGAGTTGGGCATTATTCCAAAGAGCCAAAGCCACTGCCTCGTCCTGCGATAGACCGTCATCAAGCGTCACCCATTCAGGGATATCGAATTGACCGGGTTTAGAGGCCTGCCCTAACTCATAATTAGTACGTTCCTTAATGCCCTCAGAAATATAGGAACGATTATTGGGGGATTGGACTGCGCAGCCTGCCACGAGAAGGACCAACATATGAATACGGAATTTTCCAATCATATCCTTATAATGGGTCATATCAGAACCAGCAAGATTATTTATTCGCTAAAACAACTCATCATCGATTTACAATGGGCGCAACCCTGGGAACAGACTAATGTCACAACAGATTATCATAATAATGATATTGACGCTTTAAGAAACTGATTTATTCCAAAATTATCGTAAATTTTTTAAATACATGATGGATGTCTCGATTTTTAAGACTTTTTTGAGTTAATCCCAAGCATAAAAATCAGCTATTTTGTCGGACAAGTCCATATACAGAATTACTATATTAACAAATTGTTCCTTAAAATAAGCTGAAGACTTTATTCAAAAAAAGACCTCCGAAAAAACCATTTTGCAGTGTCGAAATCCGTAGTATAATAAAGACTTTGAAATCAAGAGAACAAACAGAACGGATGCACATTATTAGGATATTTCTTATATAAATATGCGTGTACTTATTGTTGAGGATGAGATCAGATTAGCCCGTAATATAACCAGGGTTCTGGACGATGAATACTCCTGGGCTGTTGATATTTCTACAGATGGTGAAGACGGCCGTCACCTGGCTCTGACGAACCCTTATGATTTGATTATCCTTGATTTGGGACTTCCTAAAATTGGCGGTATCGAGATTCTCAAGGGCCTTCGAAAAAATGGGATAACTACTCCTATACTTATCCTGACCGCACGTGACGATACCAGTGATATCGTTCAATGCCTTGAATCAGGCAGCGACGATTATATGGTCAAGCCCTTTGATATGAGGGAACTGATGGCTCGCTGTCAGGCACTTGTACGTCGTTCGTACGGCCGTGTTGACTCTGTAATTAAAATCGGGAATATAACTATAAACACCGCCAAACATCATGTAATAATCGGAAAAAAACCGGTAAGGTTGTCCGCCATGGAATACCGCTTACTCGAATACTTAGCCATGAGAGTCGGAGAAGTGGTTTCCAAAGCCGATATAATGGAACATCTGTACAGCTTCGGCTCAGAAAACTTCTCGAATGTAGTGGAAGTTTATATCAGCTCTCTGAGAAAGAAACTTGGCTCAGGAACAAACCGTGAATTGATTCATACCCTTCGAAACCAGGGTTATGTACTTGGAGAATTGCCGAGATGACATCCCTTTCTCTAAAATGGCGTGTGTCCCTGTGGGTCTCAACCGTACTGGTGGTTATTATAGCCACATTATCCATTGTGGCATATATTGAATTCGATGAATCTCATCTTATTAACATGGACCAAACACTGCTGGCGATGGCTAACGGTATCGTTGTTAGTCTGGACGACTTTCAAGGTACAGAAGAACTGATGAAGGATGTCCGCGCAATTACGGGAAGACCTGGTTGGAATCCTTCCACATGTTATCGAATCTGGATTGACGGATCTTCTACCGATTTACTTGTGAGCGACACCCCGGATAGTAAATATGGAAGCTGGTTACGGGAACTTCCAGACCAAAACACCCCGTCAAGAGGGGAGCCCATCCTTGTGAACATGGGTCTTCCTCACGATGAATACAGAGCTGTTTGGCTTCGTGAAAAGACCGATAAGGGTACATTTAATATCGTGGTGGCGGGACCGAGTCACCGGACCTATCACGAGATGTATGAATTCGAACGACTGTTGATTGTGTTGGGAGGAAGCCTCATTCTGGGCTCGTTTGTGGCGGTTATGTGGACGGTACGATGCGGCCTGAAGCCTATCGAAATGACCGCGAAACGATTAAAGGACATAACATATCCGAATATCGGAGAGGTTATCTTTGATGATAAAAATATCCCGAAGGAATTATGTCCATTCACAGAAGCATTAAATAATATGCTTAGCCGTCTGAACAAGACTCTGCAACAACAGAAGCAATTCACATCCGATGCCGCACATGAACTGCGTACGCCTTTGGCCCTGGCCAAGAGCACTCTTCAAGTTGCACAAATGAATCAAAAGGAAGCCAGTGAGTACAGACAGGCAATTGCCGATGTGCTAAAGGACGTTGCCCGCATGGAGTACCTTACAGAGCAACTGCTGATCTTAGCACGCATGGACGAGACAAACGAGCAGTTCGCTACAGAGGAGGTGCAGCTTGATGTATTGCTGAGCGAGCTTGCAAAAAACTACAGCGAGAAAATGGAAAGCTCGGGGGGCAAGGTAATCCTTGAAGAACCACAGGCTACTACGGTTCGGGGCAATTTGGACGAGTTAATCCGTTTGTTCAGCAATGTTATCGCCAACGCAACCCAATATGGGCCGTCCAGCGGTACAGTTCGGATAACATTAGAACATGATTCTGACAGCTATGCGACCGTCCGTATCCACGATGAAGGGGGGAACATACCAACCACTGTTTTACCTCATCTATTTGACCGCTTCTATCGCGTAGATCACTCACGTTCCAGATCCACCGGAGGAGTCGGGTTGGGATTGGCTATCGCCCGAGATATCGCCCGCCATCACAAAGGAGATATATCAATTACCTCAAGTCCTGACTCCGGGACGCTCGTTTGCATTCGTCTGGCCCGCAATTAACGGGTAAGAATGTGAATCCAAACAAATATCTACTTTTCAATTAAGAGAGTTTTTTAAGTCTTCAGCTTATTTTAAGGTTTTGCAAATATACTTAATGATGATATACTTGTAACAAATAATCCGAGTCTAAGTCTATGGGTCTAATATGGGGAGGCACATGTGAATCAGACTTAAATTTAAGAAAAACTAATACCGTAAACAAATATGATTAGCTTTTGCTGTTAAAAGAAAATTGATGCAGAAAGAAACAAAATTCTTTGATAGAGAAAATTGGCTGGCAACTATTTTGCTGCTCATAGCTGCTTTTTTTCTCCTATTTTGGGCGATTGGAGAACGCAGTTTGTGGTCTTCTGAAGGGCGTTGGGCCGAGATAGCCCGGGAGATGTTGACCAGTGGAGATTTCTTTCATCCAACCATTGGTGGTGAACCTTACTTTGACAAGCCGTTATTGACTTATTGGGTGATTGCAGCGTTTTCTGCCATAACCAATCGATTAGACGAGTTTATCATCCGGCTGCCAAGTGCGCTGGCAGGTATTGTTACGCTGGTCTGCACAATGTATCTGGGGCAACGCTTGTGGTCTCGGCATGTGGGCAGGCTGGCCGGCGGTCTTTTGCTAACCAGTTACGGCCTGCTGATGTATTCACGTGTGGCCAGTGCCGAGACTGAGAACCTTGCCGCAATTATGCTGGCCGTGACCTGGTATTGGACTCGTCGTGAAAAACCGGGATTTGTGACGTTCCTTGTCTTTTACCTGATTATGTTTGCAGGCTCACATATGAAGGGATTGACGGCGTTCGTGGTGCCCGTGTTAGTCGTATTTCCGGATCTTTTGAGGGAACGACGCTGGCGATGGTTGTTGTGGCCGTCACACTGGCTGGCCCTGGGAATCGGGATTATTGTTTACCTTACACCGTTTGCGTATGCAACCCTGAGTCAACCCGAAGGTTATCAGCAAAGCGGATTGCAACTGGTGTTTCAGGAAAATATACTGCGTTATTTCCAGGCTTTCGATCATAAAGGACCCATTTATCAGTACCTGGTATCTTTGCCCTTATTAACCCTGCCATGGGCTCCAATTCTCATAGGTGCACTGATAACCTCGATAACCAGTTGGAAAAAGCTCGATAGCCATGCGAAATGGCTTTTGCAGGCAATATTGCTGATTTTTATCTTCTTTACTCTATCCGGTTCCCGGCGGGGTTACTACATTCTACCTATCCTACCTTTTTGTATGCTTCTAATAGCGGTGTTTTTGACGGAAATACGCCAGAAAGTTATCGGAAAGCACCTGGATCGTGGCTTATGGATCCAAGGTGAAGTTTTGATTATAGCAGCCATTTTAGAAGCGGTGTTAGGGCCTGTAGTTATATGGCTCTTAATTAGAAAGGTGGGTTGGGAATTACCGAGCAGCCTGGGTTGGTCGTTTCTTATTGTCGGAGCAGCAGCTTTGTTTGCTGGAGCCATAGTTTACAAAATAAGCGAAAGAGTGTTGCGAAACATTCAGCTACAAACCATCTGGGCGTCGATTTTCATGTCAGGTGTTTTGCTGGGTGGATTTTTTACGTGGCAGTACAACATTTTGGAATCCTGCCGCACTGAGCGGCCTTTCGCCGTCCAAATGAAAGCGACAATCGAATCTTTACCACATGAGAGAGCCGCATTCTGGCGTCGAAGCGAAGACAAAGTGCTTTTCTATCTGAAATGGGATCCGCCGGTCACAATACTGACCGATGAAAGTGCCTTACGAACATTCCTTGAAAGTGACCAGCCCGGCTTAATAATTTCCCAGGGTAGGTACATTACTAAAACGGTTGCGTCGATGTTGCCCTCAAAGCCAGCGCACCAAGAAATCAGCTATTCCTGGGAATCCCCTGAAAAGCACCAAGAGAAATTAAGGGCGTGGCTCATCAACCATGACATCTCGAAGTTCGCAACAGAGAATAAGGAGGAAAATTGTGCGAAGTGACTTTCTACCCTTTTCCCGGCCCTCCATTAGTGAAGAAGATATTACCGCTGTTACGGAAGTTCTTCGTTCCGGCTGGCTTACGACCGGTCCCAAAACGGCTGAGTTTGAACAAGCGTTCTGTGACTATACAGGCTGCGCCGGTGCCGTTGCGCTGTCTTCAGCGACTGCCGGGATGCATATTGCTCTCAAAGCACTCGGTATAAGGGAGGGAGATGAGGTCATAACTCCCTCAATGACATGGGTATCCACTGTGAATTTGATAGTTCTTGCCGGAGCCAAGCCCGTCTTTGTCGATGTGGATCGCGATACATTGCTGGTTTCGCCAGAATCTATAAAAGCATCTTTAACAAGCTCAACGAAGCTTATCATTCCGGTACACTTTGCCGGGGCGCCAGTGGATATCGAACCGATTCGGAAACTGGCTGCAGATAAAAATGTCTTTGTCGTCGAGGATGCCGCTCATGCTCTTGGCACACAATATAAAGGTACAAGTATTGGCTGCCAGGGAACTTCGATTTTTTCTTTTCATCCTATCAAGAACATCACTACCGGTGAAGGCGGTATGTTTTGCTCAGACGACAAGGACTTGCTCAATCACATTCGGATGTTGAAATTTCATGGGCTTGGCGTTGATGCGTATGACCGCGATATGCAGGGCAGATCTCCCCAGGCCGAGGTATTGGAGCCGGGTTACAAGTACAACATGACTGATATATCGGCGGTTCTGGGTATAAGTCAACTAGCGCGTGTGGACAAATTCAACAATCGCAGGACCGAATTGGCCACAAGGTACCGTGAACGATTGTACGAAATCGACGAAATTATGTTGCTTTCCGACCCTCAGTATCCTATAAAACACACCTGGCATTTATTTATTGTGCGTCTGGATACAGACAAAGCCAAATTAAGCCGGGATGATTTTATGCAGAAACTGAAACAGAGGAACATCGGAACAGGACTTCACTTTAAGGCCGTACACCTACAGAAGTATTACAAGGAATCAATGGGTATGCGCAGCGGTATGTTACCGAATACCGAGTGGAATTCAGACCGCATATGTTCTCTTCCCCTTTTTCCGGATATGACATTAGATGACGTGGATAATGTAGTCGAGACAATTAAGGAGATCTTAAGTAAATGAACCGGACAGATTTAATATCAATCGTTGTCCCTGTATTTAACGAGAAGGAAAACCTGCAGGAGTTAATTACGCGATGCACAGAATCTTGTAACAGGCTTGAAAGACCTTTCGAGCTTGTTCTTGTGGACGACGGCAGCAGGGACTCCTCCCCCGATATAATCACAGAGGCAGCGGAACAAAGTGATGGTAATATTGTCGGAGTACTGTTAAATAGAAATTACGGACAGCATGCTGCTGTCATGGCAGGCTTTGCAGAGTCAAGAGGCAGCATTGTTGTGACCCTGGATGCCGATTTGCAGAATCCGCCGGAGGAAATTCCGAAACTGGTCGAAAAAATCGAGGAAGGATTTGACGTTGTCGGAACTGTTAGAGTGCCAAGGTGTGACACTTTTTTCCGAAGGATATCCTCCTTTATGGTCAACAAGGTCGCACAAAAAGCAACAGGCGTAATCATGCATGATTACGGTTGTATGCTGCGTGCCTACCGCCGGAACATTGTGGATGCCATGCTTGCCTGTGAGGAAAGGAGTACTTTTATCCCTGTCCTGGCCAACAGTTTTGCCCGTCATGCAACTGAAATTGAAGTTCAGCATGACAAACGTTCTAACGGCGAGTCCAAGTATAGTGTATGGAAGCTGATTAATCTGCAATTTGATCTGTTAACAAGCATGACAACATTTCCACTGCGACTTTTAAGCATTGTCGGCACATTCATATCCCTTGTCGGGATTGGATTCGGCTTATTTCTTTTTGTTATGAGATTGATATATGGCGCTACATGGGCGGCACAAGGAGTTTTTACCCTCTTCGCGATTCTCTTTATCTTCGTAGGCGCACAGTTTATCGCGATGGGTTTACTTGGGGAATATCTTGGGCGAATCTATTACGACGTCAGAGGTCGCCCGCGTTACTTTGTGCAGCAAGTTGTCGGCAGAAATACTAAAAAAGAACAGATTCACATAGGAAACAGTGTTAAGGTGACGACATGAAAACAATTGTTTTAGCTTATCATAATATTGGCTGTAGAGGCCTTGAAAACCTGTTACGAAACGGCTTCCAGGTTACTGCCGTTTTTACTCATAAGGATGACCCGCGGGAGAATATCTGGTTCAATTCCGTGGCGGAATTGGCCGCATCGAAAAACATCCCAGTCTTCGCTCCGGATGACATAAATCATCCTCTGTGGGTTCAAAGAATCAAGAATATGAATCCCGACATTATTTTTTCATTCTATTACCGCAAGATGGTGAAGCCTGCTATCCTTGATATTCCATCATATGGATGCCTAAACCTGCATGGGTCACTGCTTCCCAAATACCGAGGACGGTGTCCTGTTAACTGGGTGCTGGTTAACGGAGAGAAGGAAACGGGTGTCACCCTGCATTACATGACCCCCAAGCCGGACGATGGCGACATTGCAGGTCAAAAGAAGGTTGCGGTTTCTGACGACGATACAGCAAGGACGTTGCATGAGAAACTCGCCAGAGTATCCGCCGATTTGCTCGACGAGATACTTCCCAAAGTCAAGGCTGGAACCGCTCCGCGAAAACCTCAAGACCATTCACAGGCCACATATTACGGTGGACGTCATCCCAGGGACGGTGAAATCGATTGGTCAATGTCGTCAAAGGAAATCCGTAATTTGGTGCGTGCCGTAACGCAACCTTACCCCGGTGCATTCAGTTTTGTCGGTGATAGGCAGTGTCTTTTCTGGTCGGTGACCGAAGTGCCAACCGAAGGCCGTAATGCCGCGCCTGGAACCATCATATCAACTGACCCATTGATTATTACATGCGGGAAAGGATCGATCAATGTCGATTCCGGTCAATCACCCGATGGTGTATTTATAACCGGCGCGCAACTCGCCAAGGAACTGAATCTCCATGAAGGTATGAAATTTGGGCCCCATGCCGGTACTCGTATCCAGGCCACAAGGAAAAAGAGTGTTCTGATTCTTGGTGTCAACGGCTTCATTGGCAATGCCCTGAGCCAGCGACTGCTCGAAAGCGGTAAGTATGAGGTCCATGGTATGGACTTGCAATCAAACTACATTCAGCACCTGATCGGGAAACCTAATTTCCACTTTGAGGAAGGGGATATTTCGATTCATGGCGAATGGATCGAATATCACATCAAGAAGTGTGACATTGTCCTGCCGCTCGTTGCAATTGCCACACCAATTGAATACACACGCAATCCACTCCGCGTCTTTGAACTGGATTTTGAAGAAAATCTGCGTGTAGTACGCTACTGTGTCAAATACAAAAAGCGGATCATATTCCCATCCACCTCGGAAGTATATGGCATGTGTGATGAAGATGAGTTCGACGAAGACAACTCCAGACTGATTCTCGGGCCGATCCGAATGCAGCGGTGGATATACTCATGCTGCAAACAACTTCTTGATCGAGTTATATGGGCCTATGGGCAGAAAGAAGGACTCAGTTTTACTCTGTTCCGACCGTTCAACTGGGTCGGTCCCAAGCTTGACAGCCTTGACTCTGCACGAATCGGCAGTTCTCGTGCTATCACACAATTGATTCTTAATCTTGTGGAAGGTACACCAATTTTGCTCATTGATGGTGGAAAGCAGAAACGTTGTTTCACGGATGTATCAGATGGTGTGGAGTGTCTGTATCGAATAGTTGAGAACAAAAACAATATCTGTGGCGGGAAGATAATCAATATCGGTAATCCTAACAACGAGGTGAGCATTAAGGGTCTTGCAGAGATGCTCCTGGCAAAATTTAATCAACACCCCCAACGTTCCAAGTTCCCACCCTTTGCCGGATTTCGCGAGATTGAAAGTGGTTCCTATTACGGGGCCGGTTACCAGGATGTCCAATACAGGAAACCAAGCATCCGCAATGCCGGGAAGTTCCTTGGCTGGGCGCCAAGTGTGGAGTTGGAACAGTCTGTTGAACAAACGCTTGACTTTTTCCTCCGGGAGAGCCTTGCGTCGAGAGAGTCTGCCAGGGACTCGCAATTGGAACATAAAGGACCTCAGGAGATTGTTTCAGTTTCCTATACCAGTGAAAGAAAGTCATCTGAGATAAAAACGGTGAAAGGAGCGAATTGAACATCACTATTCCCCCGGCAACCCGGCCGGACAAACATATACGACAATTCTGACTGATGTTAGTAATGAATAAAGAGACATTTTGCTGCAACTCGTTATAGGACTTGGGCCAAAAACTTCGGGAATATGGTGCCTGTACTTAAAAACAACTGTGAAAGAACCGGATTGATTTTCATTGCTTTGCTGGTCTTTGCCTGCCTGCTTTTTTTGGCAGGGCTTGAAAGACGACACCTATGGAACGACGAGCCGCGTGTGGCCGGAATAGCTGCTGAAATGGCAAGATCAGGTGACCTTGTTGTTCCAAGACTAAACGGGAGGCCTTTTCTTGAGAAGCCTCCGTTATACTTCTGGGCTGCCTCGGCAGCCTTTAGACTTTTCGGTGAGAATACATATACAGCCAGATTAATATCGGCTCTTTCGGCGATCGGTGGTGTGGTTATCGTGTTTTTCCTGGCCCGAAGTATGCATTTCTCTACACGGGGCGCATTCATATCAGGATTTGTGCTGGCAACTTCAGCAGAGTATTGGAGTCTCGCTCGCAGGTGTCTGATTGACATGACGTTGTGCTTTTTTATTACAGCCGCCTTGGCCTCTTTCTATCAGGTTGTTCGTTCGGTACGAGGCAGGACTTTTTGGTATATCGTTTTTGTTTTCTCTCTGGGTTGTGCTGTTTTGACAAAAGGCTTGGTAGGGCTTGCAGTTCCACTTTCGGCGCTGGTTTTCTGGCTTGTTGTGGAGAAGGACTTTTCCTGGCGGAGATGGCTTGCCTTACTGACTGGCCCAATACTCTGTTGTGTTCCTGCCACAGTATGGATATGGCTGCTTTATAATGATATAGGTGGAGAAGCAGTTTATACGGCCGTTTGGGTCAACAACTTCGGGCGGTTTACGGGCGGGCATCCAGAGCATGTTGAGCCATTCTATTATTATTTAGTGAAATTCCCGGCTCAGTTTATCCCCTGGACTTTCTTTTTGCCCCTTGCCGGTTTCTTGTTCATTCGAGAAACTCGCTATCGGGATAAGGCCAATCCGTCTCTTTTTATTCTTACCTGGCTTATTGTGCCTTTTATTCTGCTGTCGATATCAGCGGGAAAAAGGGGGATTTACCTGCTCCCGATATATCCGGCCGCTGCTCTTGCCGTGGGACATACTGTGGATATGGTTCTAAGTAGTAAAGAAAAGCTTACAGCCTGGTTCAATATTCCGGCTTCGATATTAGCCG
Source organism: uncultured Pirellulales bacterium (assembly GCA_964537355.1). GTDB lineage: Bacteria > Planctomycetota > Phycisphaerae > Sedimentisphaerales > Anaerobacaceae > NIOZ-UU13. The sequence continues at coordinate 15,803 of CAZIAN010000015.1, forward strand.
GTATTGCCGTACTTGCGCCACTTGTCTTTCTCGGGATGCGTCTCTATCTCCATCAGCCTATTGTAACCCTGGCCTTGGTTTCTGTCCCGGGGATAAGTTTAGGTCTGTGGGCATATCGCCTGCTTACAAAAAAAAACCTGAACGGTTTTTTTCAAATGCTTGTACCGGCTTTTTTGCTGATATTCCTTACCTTCGATATAGCAATCGCACCTATTGCTAATATAAAGAATTCTTATAAACCTCTCTTCGATTACTGCAGGAACCTAAAGTCGGAAGGAATCCAAATCGGTCTTATTCATCCGAGAGAACGCATGATTGGAGCAGCCGTTTACTATCTTGGAAGTCGCGTACCCGTACTCTCTGGAAAGTTCGAGATAGCCGAGTTCCTGAGATCAGGAGCAAAAACAGCGACAATTGTTAATAAAGAATATCTTAATGACCTCGGAGACACCAATATACTGTACAAATCTATAATAGACAAAGATGAAATGGTCGTAGTTAGGTCCATAGAAACCAAAAGAGAGCAGGATAATGCAAGTAAGCCTTAGGATCAATTCTGATACTTTCAGGGGAATTAAATTTCGTGTACCGAATCTTTACAAGTTTTTCTCTTTCCGTTTTATAAGCTTCGTTGGAGAGATTGCAACAGACTTGTAAATTTATCCATTTAAGGAGATAATACAATTATGAAAACTGCTTCAGACGGCCGGGGTGGAAAGTGGATTATGACCGCTATTATTGCGACTGTCAATTTTCTGTTGTGGGTGATTCCGAGTAATGTGGCCTACTTAATTGCTCAGAACAGGGATGTCTTGCTTGGACGATACGGTGTGACTCGTCTTACATGGATGTTCCTGCTGATTCCTATAAGTATTATTTCACTTTATCTAACCTGGTCGAATGAAGAAAATAAGAAGAGACGCCAATTCCAGGTCACTGCGCTGGTATTGTCTATTATTTTTACGATATTGCTGGTTGACCTGTTTATACGTCCGGCGCAGCCCAAACAGTATATAATGCACAGGAGTTATTACCACAGGGCACCTAATACGGTCATCAGTGGGACCATTCATGATGTACCCGAAAACGCCTTTTCTTATCCAACGATGCGCCCCGGCTACCCGGACATTAAGTATACCCTGACAACCGACAAAAGGGGATTTCGCAACAAAACCGACCTTGAAAAATACGACATTATTACACTCGGTGATTCATTTACGGAAGGCTCCAATGTTACAGATGACAAAATATGGGCAACTCTGCTGGCCCAAAAAAGTCAAATGACAGTTTATAATCTTGGGATGGCGGGCGGCCATCCCGGCACTTATTTGGAAACTTTCAAAAGGTTCGGCCTTGACTTATCACCCAAAATAGTACTCTGTATGATCTGTGAAGGAAATGATTTTCGCGACTCTAACTACGAACGAGAAGATACCTTTGGGCACAAAGTGAGTAAGTATTTCAAAAGCTCTCCAGTACGCCACACTTTGGAGGAACTCATGCTCCGCCACTTGGGCTCGACAGAAAGCAAAATTTCAGAAGATTCAGTTAATTCAAGTGACAAACCCGCCGGTTCTGATAAAGCAAATGCTAATACAACCTTCTTGAATGCTCTTTCCTGGCTGCCTGTGGCGGTGCCTGATGGACCGGATGCGAAATACTACACGTTCACTGTTAAAAGTCTATTCGCCCACTTTGAGAACAGAGACACATTTCTGCATTCTAAAAGCTGCCAAAAGACCTTTGCCAATATCCGCCAAATCAAAGAATTGTGTGATGCAAAGAATATCAGCCTTATAATCATTTATGCTCCGGACAAACCACACGTCCTGCTGCCGCTGATTCAACATAAAGTTTCACCCGAAAGCCTGCGAGCATTTATGGCATTGAAAGAAAACAATTTACCTCCCACGGACAAACTAATGAACATAGTTCTTTCCCGCTCAGAAGTTAAAGAATCTGCGGTTAAAGAGTTTTGTCAGCAGGAATCCATCGGATTTATCAGTCTTACCGAATCATTACGTCAGAGTATAGCCCTGGGACGACAGCTTTATTTCACTTATGATGATCACTGGACCCCCATTGGCCACGAAGTTGTTGCAAATACTATATACCATTACATAGACGAACATCCTGTGGAAAAAACAGATTATTGATTAAAAGTTTACGAGTTGAAGATTTATGAAAATAGGTCTAAGGATAGATATTGACACTTTCAGAGGGACCAGGTACGGTGTGCCGAATCTGTGTAAGCTTTTAGCCAAATACTCGATAAACGCATCGTTCTTCTTTTCGGTTGGGCCGGACAATATGGGCAGGCATTTATGGCGACTGCTCCGGCCGGCTTTTCTATGGAAGATGCTGAGGACCCGAGCAACAAGCCTGTATGGCTGGGACATTCTTTTGAAAGGCACATTTTGGCCTGGCCCGGTGATCGGAGAGAAACTCGAGAATATTATTCGTTTAACGGCAGATGCGAGCCATGAAGTCGGCCTGCATGCATGGGATCATCATAGATGGCAGGCAAATATCGACAAGATGAATGCAGCGGCTGTTAACCACTCGGTGAATCAGGGTGTCGAGATGCTCACTCACATTCTGGGCCACCCTCCGAGATGCTCGGCGGTTCCAGGATGGAAGTGTAATGACAATGTTCTATTAGCAAAAAGCCGTTTTCCTTTTGAATATAACAGTGACTGTCGTGGTGAAAGCATATTCCATCCATTGGTAAGCGGCGAGGAACTTCTCCAGCCACAGATTCCCGTTACCCTGCCGACATATGATGAAGTGATTGGCCGCAACGGTGTCACGGACGAGAATTATAATGAATATCTGTTGTCGTTAGTAAAACCGAATGAACTGAATGTTCTGACCATTCATGCCGAGGTGGAAGGCATTGCCTGCAGAGATATGTTTAGCAGATTTCTGGAGATGGCTCACAACAAAGGAGTATCTTTTGTTCCACTGGGAGCCATGCTGCGAGAGTATCATCCAACCGGATCCGCTGCAATCATTAAGAAAGAAATTCCCGGTCGCGAAGGATGGATCGCATGCCAGGCAGATTTATCATCTTGTCGTAAGGAAATCGATTGAATCCTGAACATTTAATAAATAAGTCTATTTCCGAAGAATCTACGCGACTTAACAGGGATTCTCTCGCAATATTCTTTCTCGGATTAATCATTTTTACAGTCGCTCTTAAACCAGAGTTCATCGGTATCCAGGCCCGTTTTGCCCTGTTCGCACAGGAGATGCTGCGCCACGGCCCAACGTTTTTCCCAACCACCTACGGCACACCTTACCCGGATTACCCGGCAACTTCAACCTTTTTGATTTACCTTATCTCTCTGTTGTTCGGAAAGGTGACTCCGTTTTCCGCGGTTTTTCCGACAGCATTCACATCCGCCCTGATTCTTGTTGTCACCTATCGAATAGGGGCAATACGATCACGGAAATGGGGCTTGTTTTCTGTACTTTCTCTATTATCGACATATTTGTTTTTCAGCGAATCACGGAGTATTTCTTTGGACCAGTATGTGAGCCTGGCAACAGTTCTCTGTTTCTACGTGGTCTATTCAGCAGGCATTTTTCACAAACACAAGCGTTTATGGTTTATTCCACTGCTGCTGGCCGTAAGTTTTTCTTTCCGCGGCCCGATTGGTTTGATTATTCCTACAGCTGTCGTTTGCAGTTATTACCTGTGGTGTAGAGAACTCAGGAAACTGATTGTAATGGGTTTAATGGCATTTTGCGTGTTGATTTTATGTAGCGTAGTATTATTGGCTGCGGCCAATTTCCAGGCCGGGGAGGCATTTGTAAATAAGTTGATTGTGGCCCAGGCGGCTGGGCGCATGAGCCAGAGTAATAAAAACTGTTTATATTATTGGTACAACTGCATATACAGTTGTGCTGTATGGTATCCTTTGGCTATCGTGGTGATGGTAGCCGGGTTTAAGAAAATCGTAAAGAGGGAAGATGATAATTACGTCCTAATAGGCTATCTTATGATGTGGATTCTGATCATATTAACAGGTATGTCAATCCCAGGGTCAAAACACATCCGTTATATTGCGCCGATTGTCCCGGCCATTTCTCTGGTTTCATCATATTTATTTGTTGATTCCTCACCGAAAGGACTCCTGTTTGATATAAGAAAGGCCTTTCTATCTGCTTGCTCTTTCCTGCCTTTAATAGCGAGCCTCGTAACAGCGGGTATTCTCTTTTTCGGTAGGTACTTCGGCCTTACTCTTACTGCAAATGTTCATTACATCATCGCTCTGGTATTGTTGACCGGCTTGACTATAATTGTTATAAATAAAAAGCAAAGATTAAAAGCTGCTTCCGAGCGGGATTTGACCTTTACAGTCGTTGCGGTAGTAGCATTAATTGTTATTAATATTGGCATTGTAGAGCCTGTTAGTGTGGCACTGGAAAGTACCAGGCCATTTACTGAAAAAATGAAGTCTCTGCAAAGAGAACGACATGGCCAAATAGTTTTCTACCAAACAGGCCCGGACGGGGAAGACATAAAATTCGCAGCAAGCTATGAAAGACCGATAAAGCCTGCATTCATAAAAAACTCTAAGGACCTATTAAAACAATCATCACAAATATATTTCATATCCCGGCAAAAAGCATTTGATGATTTACCCTTAGAGGTTGCAGAGAAAATGCATGTAGAGTTTTATGGTAAAATCGGTCACAGGGATTTTGTGGTTTTTCGCGCGGAGGCGATGACGATTGAATGAATAAATCAATACTTGTGTTTGGCTTATATGGGGACTAAATAAGGAGCAATAACTGATGAATGATCATTTTAAATACTGGCTGTTCTTCGCGGCGGCAGCGTCCTTTTTACCGGTAATATGCGCTAACGGAGAGCCGGTCTCAGAATATAGAATGCCCAATGCCATCTGGGAAAATGACCAGGGCAAACCAGATGAATTCTCAATCGCCAGGGGCGATTATATGTATGTGAAAAGCTTTGAGAACGAAAATGCAGATTTTCTATGGGATTATTTGGGAACTGGTGCTTCATACAAAGCCAATATCTTAGAAAGCACCCAGCCGATACCTTACGGCTCTGACCATACTTATATGTTAGCTTCTGTCCTGGGTCTCGATAATTCAGTTGAGTCCACCGAGAGCAAGTCCCCTGGAATGTTTTCATGGAGCGCCATGAATAATTGGCCGCGAAAAAAGAAAGTCATTGCGCTTAATGTAGCTGCTGTTAGTACTATAATGATTATGGGGGCCACATCATGGGACGATGGTAGTGCTTCGTTTCATTTCAATGATGAGGGCTGGTATGATCCTGATACTAAATTTGGCGGTGCGGACAAACTGGGACATGCTTATAGTGGATACGTGCTTACCAGTGTTTATAATAGTATTTATAAAAAATGGGGATATTCCGATGATCAGGCTCTATTCGGCGGAGTACTGAGCAGTTGGTCTCAGATGACTCTGATTGAATTAGGAGACGGTTTCAGCCAAGAACATGGTTTTAGCTGGGAAGATGAGGTGATGAATACTGTGGGAGTAGGCATAGCTTATCTGCGCGAAAAATTCCCTTCGCTCAAAAATAAAATCGACTTTCGTATGGAGTGGCTCCCTTCACCTGCTTTTCGACATGGGGATCGGACGGCTTTTACTGATTATTCCGGGCAAAAATACCTGATAGCATTGAAGCCGGATGGTTTTCTTAAGACAGATAATTCCCTGCTAAAAGCGTTGGAACTACATTTTGGATACTACAGCCGGGGTTATGATGAAAATAATCGTTATTTCAGCAGCGAAAACCGTTATACTTATTTTGGAGTCGGTCTAAATGTGACATACATTCTGGAACAACTAACCGGACATCGGGCAGGGGGAATTTTTGACTATGTCCAGGTTCCCTATACGTATATATCCTCGTCCTCAAAAGTCAATTAGCTCTGATTTAAATATGTGTGGAATTCCAGAAAAAAATAGACGAATGATAACAATAGCACCTGTGGCAGTTGTTGGCATTTTTGTATTGCTCTACATCTTACCACTCGGTGTCCGGCCAATGGTTTTTCCTGACGAATTCCGATACGCTGAAATCTCTCGGGAAATGTTAGACACGGGAGATTGGATTGTCCCGCATCTCAACGGCCTGCGCTATTTCGAGAAACCTATTCTTGGTCATTGGCTTCATGCGTTGAGTATTAAGCTGATAGGTGCAAATTCTTTTGCGGTACGCTTACCTTCCGCTTTGGCAGTAGGAATATCGGCGCTAATGCTGTTCCTTCTTATTCGACGATTTACTGGCGAAAACCCGGCAGCGATTTTAGCAGCATCCATCTTTTTAACATGCATTGAGGTTTACGGCATAGGAACGTTCTGCATTCTTGATAGTATATTTTCTTTGTTTATCACAGCCTCAATGGTTGTATTTTTCTTCGCTTTTATGGAGACCCATCCTCCAAAGAGAAGATTCTATCTGATCAGCTCCGGCATTGCTTGTGGGCTCGCCTTTCTGACTAAGGGATTCCTGGCATTTGCGATACCTGCAATCATAATCGTTCCCTTTGCAATCTGGCAACGTCAATTGAAAAAATTGCTTTGTGTTTTTTGGTTGCCGGTTATCGCTGCGGTTCTCACAGTCCTTCCCTGGGGTGTCATGATTTATCTTAGGGAGCCCGATTTCTGGCATTACTTCTTTTGGGTGGAGCATGTTAGCCGCTTCATATCACCCAGTGAAGAACAGCATCCATACCCCTTCTGGTATTTTATACCTGTTGTTCTTGTAGGAACATTGCCATGGACGGCTCAAATCACTGGTGTAATATACCGGCTCAGAAAAATCCCATATAAGGACTCTTTGCTTTATTTTGCAATCTGCTGGTTTCTGTTTCCATTCCTGTTTTTTACAATCTGTCGTGGAAAATTGGCAACCTATATATTGCCATGCTTCCCGCCCTTGATAGTGCTTTTTATGGTCGGCCTGCGTCAGGAATGGAAAACCGTGACAGTCGAAAGGTTTAACCATTCTGACAGGGTCGGAGTAGCATTGATAATAGTTTTAATTATTGTGTTAGTGTTTACACAGACAGTCATACCTAATACAAAGGTTTTCCGTCCGAACGAAACATGGAAGTTGTTGTTCCTGATTATAGGATTTTTAACATACACAGTCCTGCTCATTCAGGCCGGAAAGGCAGGAAATCATATTAGAAAATTCGCTTTTTCTTGTCTGGCTCCATTGTTGTTCATATTTAGTATAAACTTTGTCATACCAGACCGATTGATAGAGCAGAAGGCGCCGACCAAATTCCTGAAGCAATATAAAGATAGGATCAGTCAAAATACTATTCTCGTTTCCGACAATAATTTGACTGGGGCGGTTTGCTGGAACTACAAACGAAGTGATGTTTTACTTCTTATTAATCTCGGAGAGTTTGAATATGGACTCGAATACGATGACTCATCGAAACATTGCCTGCTTGATATCCAGCAGTTACGAGAGTTGATTGCGAAGGATTTGGGCAAAAAGCACGTGGTACTTATTACCAACACCAAACGATATATGGAATACAGACACCAGCTTCCAGAACCGATTTTTGAGGACATCAACTTTGGTTTTGTATTCGCGGAGTATGATGCAGGAAATACTTAGATTAAATCTAATATTATAATTACACGATATAGGAGGTGTGTTGTCACACAAATGGATTAATTTTTATAAACGTTATATTGATAGTGAGAGTCCTGACCAAGTTGCTCTCGAGACCTATCATAGTCTGCAAGTGTATTCTTGTTGCACCCTTTTTTACAAATGGATCAGCTCCAGAAAACATCTTGTTGACGTTTTGCGAAAAGAGAGCGTTGTTGCCGATGCGAAGCTTTGCAATAAGGCAGCAACGTTATGTGAGATTACAAAATTAGCTAAGAAAAGCCAAATTCTTGGAAACGTGGAGGAGCAGGAAATTATCGCCGGAGATTTTGAATTTAGGTAGGGGTATAGCTATTGTAGGTAGCTATGTGAAGTCCGTAAATGACTTTGTGATAGGCCTCATCACGGTCCCATCTGGCGTAGACTTTGACAGCCCGAATTGGAAAACGATTAACCTCATCATCTTCATCATAGGCCCTGAGGGAAAATCCAAGGAATATAACAAGGTGTTTTCAGCCATCTCACACACACTTAACACTCCTGGCGTTGTAGAAGAACTGTTAGGTGAAAGTTTTTTTGTTCAATGTTCGCGACAAAAAATAACGAATTATTTGATTCTTTAGGGTAACGATTGCTGATTCGAAGAGGTCCTACAAAGAACCGAGGTCTGAAAAAAGTGTCTGGTACTATAAGTCATCAAGTGTATTTTAGAGTTTATTTGCGATTGACATGAAAAATATAGGTTGGTACTATCAAATATGTTACATTAAAAAGCACCAGCTATTAATTTAAATTTGAATTTCTGCCTAAGGAGTTACAAAATGGAAACTTATCTTTATCTTGTTATATTTCCGGAATCTTTGGTCATGTCGATGCTTGGACCATCTGAATTCGGTGCGTATCTGGCCACAGGGACACAAAAACGAGCCAGGGAACAGGCTATGTATTTCCAGTTGGATAGCGGATTTGAGAGTGCCTATTTTGACCTGGAAAAGGCAAAGAAATCATGTATGCCGCATGAAGATGGCCGACCGAAACACTCGGTTTATGTTTCGACTTATCGCGTATTGGAGCACGTTCCTTTAACTGCGATAGGAGATCTCTGGCTGGTAACGCGTGACGGACGGGGGTTGGCATTGCAACACACCGAAGTGCCTGGGGACTATGAAGGAGAGTATCATCTTTACCAAGAGCTTTGTCCTGTCCATCCGTTGATAGCGAGTAAATTGGATGCTAACGATTTCAACCATTTTATCACGAATCCAGAAATAACCGTATCGGTGCCAAGAATTTGCTTTGTAGAGATGAATTTGGGCAACCTGGCACAGGAGCCTTTGGGGCGAGATGTCAATAATCTACCCTACAGTCACATCGAGCATTTAAGAAATTGCTTGATCGATCTTGCCACTAAAGGCAAAATGACTAAGACCGTTAACCGTATTCAACATGAACACATTCCATATCGGTGTGTGAGGAATGGTTTCTTCGTAGGAGATCATACGGGCATGCTTTACTATCCTTTCCCATCCCTTGCCGATATGGAGAAGCACCATCATTACTGGTGGCGTTCAGCAGAGTTGACCTGAGAAGCCACAAAAGAGTAAACCCTCTGCCTCAAAAGAACGAGTTTGCCTTCGGACCAATAAAAAGAGTAGTGTTCAATAAATGTGACAGGTAACTAAGTATAATTCTGTTTACTGGAAATCAAGCAAGAGTTTTTTAGCCTCTCCATCCCGTAACAGATCGACTATCATAATTGACTCATTCCTTGCTTTTTTGAAAATATCATAAGCATCTTTCTTGCTCTTTAAAGTTTGTTCGTTCACTGCGAGAATTATATCACCGCTCTTAATGAGAAGGGCTTTTGCCTCCGATATTTCGTCCATTCCATTTATTTGAAGCCCTTCTATATGACCATTATTGCAATAGGGTTCAATAACCGCGTTCTTTAATACAGATTCTACACATTTTATTTTAGTCCGTATCTTTGTCACCTCTTGTTGAGCATCCTTTCTCTCCGTATCGCTCTTCTTCTCGATGTTCTGAGCCCCAGCCGGTTTAGTAGTACTATTTCCGTTGAAAAACTGCTCAATGCCAAGCTCCGTCATTGGTTCTTGCACTTCTTCTAAATATAACACCAGTTTATCTTCTTCAATGCTTCCTGCGGCACTATCTGCTCTCATAGTACCCGGGGTGTCGAATGCGTGTGCATCGCTTTTTCGATTTTCCAAGGGACATGGGGAACTTGTTAGGATACCAAAAAATATGAGTATGCCTGCTATTATTATCCTTTTCATTGTTTTCCTTCGAACACTATCACACACTATTTAGTTTTCGCTCTATATATAAAGGCAACAACTTGACTGTTAGTAACACAATATTTGACCTGAGACCCTCCTTGGAATATGAAACAGCAAATACTGTATATAAGTGCCGCCGTTGATACCAAACGTAACGGTTTTTTCATTTTTGCCCTTTCGACAATTGGGTTTGAATTGG
>CAZIAN010000016.1:0-22378 GCA_964537355.1 uncultured Pirellulales bacterium
CTTAAGGGAACCCACAAGCTGAGCAACTAACCTATAACGTTCTGTGTCGTTCGAATAGAATGCAGGTTTAAGGCTGAACCATATGGCGCTATTTTTTGTTACCTAATAGTCCGCGATTTTTCATCCAGTCCTGACAGCGAGTCGGCCAGCTCGAAACGGGCCCGAAATTTTTGCCAAGCCCGAAGCCATGTTTTCCATTTTCGTAGATATGTATCTCGGCGGGGACTTTTGCCTTTCGCAAAGCAAGATAAAAAAAGATGCTGTTTTCCGCTGGCACTGCCGTATCATCATTACCATGCACTAAAAAAGTGGGCGGCGTCTCTGGTGTAACCTGCCTTTCGTTGGACAGATTCTCAACAAGCTCCCTCTCGGGATTGTCCCCTAATAGATTCCTCCTGGAGCCCTTGTGAGTATACCATTCAGTAAACGAGATGACCGGATAAACAAGTATCATAAAATCAGGTCGGCAACTGACTTTATCGATTGAGTCCTTTGCATCGCTGTAGCGATTCTGGAAATGCGTACCAGCACTCGATGCCAGATGTCCCCCCGCCGAAAAGCCGAGAATTCCAATCCGGTCGGGGTCAACATTCCATTCGTTAGCCCGGGCGCGAACCGTTCTTACCGCACGCTGAGCGTCCTGCAGCGGGGCCGGATGACCATAACCAGCGCCGCTGTTGCTATGGCGGTACTGAAGAATAAAACCGGCGACACCGAATGAATTGAGCCATTGAGCGATTTGATGCCCTTCATGGTCCATAGCCAGATGCCCATAACCGCCACCGGGGCAAATAACCACAGCGGCCCCGGTCGCTTTTTCCTTTGCAGGCAGGTAAATCGTCAGAGCTGGCTTGTCACCTTCTTCGCTGCCTTTGGCACCCGGCGCACCATCCGCCCAGAGCAGCTCGACCTTATGCGAGCCAGCCGCTTTTAAACCCGAATCGGTTACCGCCAAAACCAATAAAACTACTACATAAACAAAAATGGTTTTAAAAGACTTGCTCATTTTTCTCACTCCTTAATGGGACCTTCTTAAACAAAAAAATACTTGCATTTTTTCACACCACCCTTAGTGTAACATGTGTTACAGAAATCAGGTAGCAAAATTTATTAACCATTATCAGGAGGTCGCCATGTATTACCTAACGAAATGCACAAAATGCGTCAGCCTTATCACAATAATATTGCTTATTTTAATATCGGGCATCCCCGTCACAGAAGCGCGAAAATCCAATCGGCGAATACTTACAACACCGAAAGGAGTAAGGCTGCTGAATAATAAAAGTTTCGACGACAGCGAACAGGCACGAAAAGAAATTCTCGATTTATACAAAGACCTGCGGCTGACAGATGTGCTCGATGGTATGGACCTGATTGGACTGCAGGACATTGGTTTAATGAACAAGGACATCAGGCCCCTTTGGCGGGATGTAGAAAACTTTTCTCACAGGGTAACAGGATTCGCAATTACCGTCCGACATGTACCTACCGATGTAAGAGTCGGGCAAAACTCATTCCCGAACATTGAGGGATTCAAGAAATTCAAATCTCAGCAGTATGGAAGAGCCCCGGATGCCTGGCTCGGTACGGCAAAACCCGGAGACATCGTGGTTATCGACGCAGGCGGGATACCCGAATGCGGCTTTATCGGCTCCAATAACAGCCTGGGCTGGGCGGAAAAAGGCGTTGTAGGTGTCGTAACAAACGGCGGCGCACGGGACACCGACGAGATTATCAAGGTCAAAAAAATCTCTGTCTATTGCAAAAACGGGTATAGCACCCGAGGAGTTCGGCCCGGAAGGCTCATTGCCGAATCCTATAACTTTCCTATTAACTGCGCCGGTGTTCTTGTTTACCCCGGTGACCTTGTAATTGCCGACGGCGACGGTGTTCTGGTAGTACCAAGAGAACATGCACTCACTGTGGGAAAGCTCGCACGGGAAATTCACACCGGTGATGAAAAAAGCCGTGCTGGAAGATTCGAACGACTCGGTATAAAGCTCGATGAGACGGTAATAGTAGAATAGCTCCCCTTCTTTTTGCTGGATAATAGAACTTAGAAGCTCAACAGTGCTGCTTTGCCTGAAAATGAACACTACCAAGTATTTTCCTTGACGAGAAGGCGTGTAATCTGGTATAAAAGTAGAAAGCTCTGTGGATATCTGGTTTTTCAGCAGACGAAATACCAACAGTTTCAGATTTTCACTTTAATTGACCATTTATTTTTTGGGCTTAGGATGGAAGGAGGCAGTGACAAGTCGTAAATAAATATCCCGGCCGGATATGGATAAAATATAGTAAAGAACAGAATCGTTGCAATTTTCATATGAAGGAGGATTATTATGTGTAAGAAATTGACTCTTTTGGCTTGCCTTGTTCTAATACTGAGCCTGGCAGGTAATGCATCAGCCCAGCTTTTAGCATACTATAAGCTCGATGAGGCCTCCGGTACCGTTGCTGCTGATACAAGCGGCAAAGGCAACGATGGTATAATTGATGGAACCCCGGGCTGGGTAGCCGGCTGGATAAATGGAGCGCTGCAATTCGACGGGAGCCTTTCCGTCACCCTGCCAGCAAGTACAATGGGGCTGCGCTCGGACACCGGTTCGGTAGCATTTTGGATGAATATGACGGAGCTAACAGGAGGCATCAATACTATATGGTGGGGCGGCGACAATATTACCGGCGGCGGATTCGGCCCGGAAAATGAAATGCATATTCACGTTGAAGCCTTCGTAAGTAACATCTGGGAAGGCGGTGAGCTTTCATTTCATGGTCAGAATAACCCGAACTTTCACTTACACTCCGACCCCAACAAGGGCGAAGCCGGGAACGTACCAATTAATCCAATCTTGCTGAATGACAGTCAATGGCACCATGTCACAGCCACATGGGGCAATGAAGACGGTATGGTCAAGCTGTACCTGGACGGCTCGCTGCTGCATGAGATCGAACAAGGCAACAGAAGCTTTCCATTAAGCAATATGTATCTGGGCCAAATGGCGGACGGCGGGCGTACTTACACCGGCCTGCTCGATGATGTGCAAATTTATGGGGGGGCCCTGACAGAAGATGAAATTCAGATAGTTATGGCAGGCAGTGAAGTCCTGAGCCTTGCCGCAGCTTTGCCGGAACCCGCTAACCAGGCTATAGAGGTACCCCGAGACACAGTTCTAAGCTGGCTTGCGGGCGACAGAGCCGAGACGCATAATGTGTACTTCGGAACAGTCTTCGAAGATGTTAACAAGGCCAGCATAACTAATTGGCAGGATGCATTAGTCCGTCAAGGCTATGAAGATAATACTTATATTCTTCCTGAACCTCTCGAATTCGGTAAGACATATTACTGGCGTATAGATGAAGTCAATTCTCCGCCAGAAGCCGGAATCAATAAAGGCAATGTCTGGAGCTTTACTACAGTTAACTTCGTTGTTGTGGACGATTTCGAGGACTATAACGACTATTCGCCGGACATTATATATGAAACATGGTTAGACGGATGGGAGATCGAAGCAAATGGTTCAACTGTTGGCTACGCTGATGCTCCTGCCGCTGAGCAAGATATCATTCATAGTGGTAATCAGTCGATGCCGTTTTTATACGACAACAATATGAAATATTCGGAGACAACCAGAGCGTTAAATGGCTCGGCGAGAGACTGGACCGCAAATGGTGTTACAGACCTTTCGCTTTGGTTTATAGGCAATCCCCCATATGTCGGCGGTTTTGTAGAAGAGCCGGCCGGGACCTACATTGTAACCGGCGCCGGTGCAGATATCTGGGCAGAATCCGATGAGTTCCACTTCGCCTTCAAGGAGGTTAGCGGCGCAAGCGGGATTATTGCAAAAGTCGAGAGCCTGGATAATACAGATCCATTTGCCAAGGTCGGCGTGATGATTCGCGATACCCTTGATGCGGACTCGCGCTACGCGGCCGTTTTCATAACTCCTGAAAACGGCGTCAGGTTTCAGTATCGTAACACCGCCGGGGCTGTCACTGAAAGGTTATTCACCGAAGGCATAACCGCACCTCAGTGGGTAAAATTAGAGCGTACGGCAGGCGGACTCATCAGGTCGTATTATTCGGTGGACGGTAATACGTGGACGCGGTTTGATTTGATACAGGTCGCTATGGAAATGCCCGTCCATGTCGGTTTGGCAGTAACCAGCCATAACACTGAGATTGCGTGTGAAGCCAAATTTACCAACGTAAGCTTCCCGGGCACGACTGTTGCTGAACAGTGGACAGATAAGGATATCGGTATGCTGAGCAATAATCCCGAGCCAATGTATGTTGCGCTCAATGGCACAGCCGTCTATCACGACAACTCTGACGCAGCGTTGACAGAAACATGGACGCAGTGGACTATCCCACTTCAGGCATTTGCAGAGAAGGGCATGGACCTTGCCAACGTTGATACGATTGCTATTGGTTTCGGTGATAAGAACAATCTTCAAGCAGGCGGTTCAGGTGCAATGTTCTTCGATGACATCCGGCTGTATCGGCCGGAACCGGCTGAAATTCCTGTAATCGAAGGTCTGGTTCACTCATGGACATTCGATGATGGCACGGCCGACGATGTTGTCGGCGACGCCGAAGGTGTACTGATTGGTGATGCAGCTGTTGTCGATGGGCAGCTTGTACTTGACGGTGATGGCGACTGGATGGACATGCCCGGCGACGTTATTGCGATAAACACATTCGAAGGGTTAACTATCGAAATAATGTTTACATCAGTTGCCGGTGGAAACACAGGATTCCACATGGTCACGGCGTTCGGTGAAGAAGGCACTGGTGATAATCCCGGATACGGTTACAAGTATATATGTATTACGCCTGCCCGAGGTGATAACGTAAGTCGTGGGATGATTCAAACCGTTTCGATGGATAATGACCCATGGACAGAAGAAACCGGTGTCAGTGACGTTATCGAACATGATGATGGCCTTCCGCATCACATGGTTTGCACAGTAGATGATACGGAGCTTGCCTTCTATATTGACGGCGTACTGATTGGCACTGCAGCTCTGGACCCGCCCGGTAATTCAATCGCTGGTCTCGGTACAGACGTCGCCCATATCGGCAAGGGCGTCTATGGTGTCGACCCGTTGTGGGCCGGTTCGGTCGATTATTTAAATCTCTACAACAGGGCTTTGTCCGAGCAAGAGATTCGCTACCTTGCGAATAACGAGTAACAATCTACGTTCTTGATTGAACTGGAACAATACTGGGGCTGATATCGAATGATTCGGTATAGGCCCCTTACTTTTGGCTCGGCGTGACATAAAGTTTGAAAATACAATAATGGCAGAACAGGCCGCCTGTCCTTTAAATAAGCCAGTGCGGATTTTGCAGCTCTTGTGTAATGAAATTTAGAAACTCGGCGGCATAAACTTCGTTCATAACTCTATGGTCGGCCGCCATAGACAGGCTGACTATTTTCCGCACTGCTATTTCATCCTTTTCTCTCTGATAAACCGGAGTAGCAATCGCATTGCCGACAGCCAATATAGTGCTGGCAGGCGGAGGTACAATTCCAAGAAAGCAATCTATACCGTAAGCACCGAGATTGCTCAACGCTACAGTCTCGCCTTCAATCTCCTCAAGTGTCAGTTTATTATCGCGCGCCTTATATGTCAGCAAAGCCTCCTCGCGGGCAATATCCGGCAAAGTTTTCTCACCGGCATCTTTGATCACAGGCACAACAAGACCCTGCGGCGCATTGACCGCAAAGCCGACATTTATGCGTTCGGCAATCTTTATTTTATCACCTTCTACTTTACCCGCCGCCAGAGGGTATTTTTGTACGGCCAGACCAAGAGCGTGGATATAAAAAGCGTTCGTCGTTATTTTGACACCCAGCGACTTTCTAAGTTTGGGACGAATGGCCATAAGTTCGGTAATATCCGCCTTCGAGCAAATGTAAAAACAGGGCTTGTTCAGCTTGGACTTTAACATCCTGTCGCCGATGAGCTTCTGGATTCTGGTCAGACGGATATGCTTTTTTGTCGGATTATCCAAAAACGCCTCTACAAAAATTTCAGGTTGTTGAATCATAGTTTTTTCGTTAAGAAACTAATTTTGCCATACTGTAATGCCAAACACGAATTTTCCCAAGGTTTTTTTCCGTTCCGTTGCGAACCAATGACTCTACAGCAATTCTTTCTTGCCTTGAGATGAGTCTTGTTGGTTTAAAAAACTTTCCAAAACGTTACCATGCGGTACAATTGTCCCGGCAAGGAGACATAAAAAATAATCAAAAAAAAGGAAATTAAGATGCGTTTCAGGACATATATTATCTATGCGATACTGATTGGGCTTGGCGTCGATGGCCATGCCGGACAAACAGTCACATCTCAGAAGGATAACACTATATATAAGCCCATCCCTATCAACGTGGCCGAGGCCATTATCGAGCCATTCTGGTCCCCTGATCTGAGCGGGCTAAACCAATGGACTATTAATTCGGGTGTTGACTACGGACTTAGTGTTAAGCAAACCTGGGCCTCAGTTTCCTTCGAATGGGCATCCAGGCCTAAAAAAGGTCCGGCTCTGCGGATGTATCGAGATTTCAACACAAACTGCTCAGGCTATGACCGCCTGCTGGTGCGTGCGACTATTCCTGAAAAATCCACCTTGCGAATCACCGCCGTCACCGACCGGGGAAAACGAGTTCTAACATCTGAACCGGATTCAGAAACCACCGCCGAGCACGCCCTCGATTTAAAAGGAGCAAAAATCATCAAGACAATCATCCTGGAGATCGAGACCAAAGCGGAAGGTCCCGGCGCCGGCTGGTTTAAATGGATCGGCCTGCAAAATTCAGAACAATTACTTCATTACCTTGCCCTTTGGGATTACTCACAAATCCGGTGGGACAAGCATATCAAAGAGGCAAATCAAATTTCCCGATTCGAGCCGAGATACGGTATATTTTTAAACGCTGACGAGCTGGCAGAATTGCGCAGCCAACACCAGCAGGCCATTAAGGAAAATGGAACATCACAATATACCCAACAAGCAATAGCGGCCAGCAGCTTTCATCCGGAAAAAGGGATTCACGAGTTTGTCAACAGCGGCGGAACCAACAAAAGCCATGGCCGCATTCGCGATCAATTTCAATCGCGCCTATCCGGCAATCCGGATTTAGCCATTGCCGGTCTTGTGCTACGGGATGCCGACGCGCTTCGCATGGCGGCACGATACGCTTTGTCTCTGACGCTGAGTGAACACTGGGACACCGGCTTTATGTCCAGTTTCCCGTCCGACCCCTGGGAAGACCGTGCCTTTCGCCGTTCCTATACGGCCGAAGATATTGCCATGATACTGGACCTGGCAGGCGAGGCATTAACAGAAACAGGACGCACATATCTGATGCGCCGCCTGGCGGAAGAAGGCATTGGGCTTATCAACTTCGTTACATGGCGACACGAATACATTTTTTACTGTAATCAATTAGCCTACTTCAATACCGGACGCATGTACGCTTATCTTGTGCTCGAACGTGAATGGCCCCGTGTTAAGCCATATACCGACCTGGCTTATCTGGATGCCATCAATAATATGGAGAATGCGATACAGCCGGATGGCGGTGCCCTGGAAGGACCGGGCTATTTAAATCCTATCGTTCGTGAAAACTACAAAGCTATCAAATATTACGCACGGTCCCGTGGCCTAAATGTAACTGATTTAATTCCGAAGGTGTTAAAGTTGACCGCCGACTATGCGGCGGTGGTCGCCTCCACGACGGAAGATGACGTTATCCCGATTTGTGACAGTGGATCGGATTTTCGAAGTGACACCCTGGAAATCCTGACAGAGCTCATACCCCAAAGCCATTGGACTACAATGTATAACAAACTGTTATTGCGCAATGGTAAGCCTCCGCTTGCACAAAAAAGCCCGGCGCCGCCGGCCTTTATCTCCCTGCCGGATACTGGTTATATTGCATCAAACCGATCATTGGGAGAGCATCGTGTTAAGTTGTTTATAATGGGACATAAGGCCGGGGCGGACCACACTCATGAAGATAAAGGTAGCTTTGTCCTCGAGTTTGCAGGTCAAACTTTTGCTATGGATTTGGGGATATGCGACTACGGCGACCCTATTTCCGCTATTTACAAACACTGCCAGCGTCATAATATGCTCGCCCCGGCAGGTACGCCCGACAGGGCACACCCACAACGCCCCCTGCCGGTAGATGTAAAACCCACCGGTCGTGGAGATGAGAAAGCTTTTCACGCCCGCATCGATGCTACGCCCGGCTGGGAACAATACTACCGCAAATGGATACGCTCCTGGGAGTCACCTTCCCCCGATACATTAATCATACGAGATGAATATGCCCTGACCCAGGCAAATGCAGTAGAGTTTTATTGGCAGACAAAACTGCCTGTCCGGCAACATGACAGAACTGTTATCATTCAAGGAAAACAAGGCCGGGCCAGCTTGAAGATACCACTCGACTGTACGGTCCGCATTGACCGACTGCCTTTAGCAGAAGGGCAGGAGCATAATCGCATTACCATTGGCAAAAGCGGCTCTCAAGGTGTGCTGGAAGTTAAGGTTCACCTGAGTAATATTTCTGATGCAATCGGCATTCAACCGTGACTTACGCTGCTGATGGCGATCATGAATAAAAAAAGCCACCCTCCAAAAAGAGCCGCTTCTTTTATTTAATGGGCGATACTGATTGGGCGGTACGTCGATGGTCATGTCGGCCAAACAGCCAAACCTCAGGAGGATAACACAGCCGCACTTGTGGTGGATCACACTTAATTGTTTACATATCAGGAGAGATCGGCGGCAGGTTGCATCCCAGGCCCTTTTCCATCAGTCTCACGCAAATGGAGAGTATGCCAGAAAACCTTTGCTATTGTCTCAAAAAATCATGGTGTAACCGCTACAGGTATATACTAATTTCGACCCCGTCCTGCGGCATGCAGAGGATCAAATACCAGCAGGTGATTGGCTGTAATTCCAGCATCACGATCAGGTGATCCATTTGCAGTTCAGAAACTTCTCAATAATGAGAAGTCTCTGTGATAAGAATTATCATTATTGAGAATATCAGTCATTTCTAATATTTCATCTTTCATTTTTTTAATACGTAAGTTGTTTTTGTGGGGTATCTTACATTATTGTATTTCATATCTGATATAATTGGTACATACTTTGCACATTCTATACTAAGCACGTTGCTTTTGATTTACATAAACCTATTGTTCATAATAATTAACTTTCTCAAATATGAAAGTTAGCATGTTGCTAACAAGACATTTTCGGCATTTTCGAAACTGGGAATATGTTTTCTTGATTGCATTATCGCTATTGGGAATTACGGGGTATGGAGGAGAGGCAAATGTGAGTAACAAGGAGGAATCAGTAAAAAATCCTCATAAAGAACCGGTGTTATGCCGCTCTTGCCATACCTCTAACATCGGTAGTCGAAGCAATTTGCGATTTGATGGAAATGTGACGATTCTGTGTCAATCATGTCATGATGGTTTGATCGCCACGCGCGAGACACACCCCGTTGATCTGGTGCCAAGCAGAACGATTGGGCGGAAAATCCCAACAGATTTTCTTCTTAAGGATGGAATGCTCACTTGTCTAAGTTGTCACGACATAACATCGAGCTGCAAAACCGATAGGGCGGGTGTTATGCTCAATAACAGTTTGCTGCGTGGGGACCCTGTACCTTATCCAATGGCGTTCTGTTTCCGCTGCCATGTAAAAGATACCTATCAGCCCTACAATGCACACAACCAGATCGAAGACGGTAAGACAAAGACCGAAATATGTCTCTGGTGCCATGTCCGGGTTCCGGATGTGGATTCTCGTCTCAAAGAAGGTGCTTCGTATGCACTGCGCAGCAAGTCGTTTGGTATTTGCAACAACTGCCACAGAGTAGCAAAAGGCCACCCCATTGACGGCACGCATATGCATGCCACCCCTTCGACAGATATGATGCAATATATGTTCGCCTATGAGATGCAGCCTCGTATGAACCTTCCATTCAAAGATCTTTTAGAATATGTACGCGCTGTTAAGCAGGTTCCCCGCTCAATCCCCCTTGACGAGAATGGCCGGATCACATGCTACAGTTGTCACAATCCCCATGAAAAAGGACTCTTGCCAAATCGGAACCCTCGCTCAATTGGTGCCGACTATAAGCAAGCCACAAATCATCGACTTCGAGCCCGAGAAGGAATAATCTGCAAAGCATGTCACCAGAAATGAGGCGTTTCATGAAGCACTATACTATTACCAGCTATGACAAAAATCTTGATTTGAGGATATCGAGCCTGCGACTTGTGCTGGGATTTATTGCACTTGTATCGACAATTGTATTCCCACAAAAGCTGCATGCGATAGATGCGGAGAATTGCCTGATGTGTCATCGCTTCAGAGGTCTTGCCCGCGTGGACAAGGAAGGTGACTATCGCTTGTTTTATGTGGACGAGACACTCTTCGGTCGTGGTCCACACGCTCGTGTCAGTTGCAAGGGCTGCCATGCTGATATCGATAAGATTCCACACGATAACGCAAAACAGGTGGATTGCCTGAGAAATTGCCACATAGAGGAGCCCACACGAGAAATAATATTTACTCATGCAAAAGTAAGTAAAACTCTCGAAGATAGTGCTCATGCATTGACTACTGTTGACGGCTCCGCACGAGACTTTCCCGAAGATTTTCCACTCTGCAAAGACTGTCACGATATACCTCTCTTTCGGCCTGTATCTATTTTTAAGAAGGTAAGGGCCGGTGTTTCCGAGCGAGCAATCAGCCGCTGCACCGTATGTCATAACGATGAGAATTTTGCCCGTTATTTTTATTCGCACGTAACAACTCGCCTTCACAAGGCCCGTGATTCCCGCGAAGTAGTGGAAGGATGCTCGGCCTGTCATGGAGATACGGCTCTGGCCAAACGCCATAATCTCCCCGACGTGGTATCGAGCTATTTTGAAACATATCATGGCAAGGCCATACTTTTCGGTTCTACTCTCGCGCCTGACTGTCTGGATTGCCATGCGAGGGAGGGCAGCGTTCATGAGATGCGTGCTCATACGGATCCTCGATCATCAGTCCACCCTGACAATCGTTTTGCAACCTGCAGCACTAAGGACTGCCACTCAAACGCCGGACCAGCTCTGGCCTCATTCGACGTACATGCCAATCGCGACCCGCGAACCCACAAGCTCGAATTCGGTGTCGCTCTATTTTTCGTGTTAATGACCCTGGGGCTTCTTCTACCGATACTAACACTCAATGTGCTCGGCCTTATCCGTGAACTCTTTCCTTCTCATCAGGCTGAAGAAGAGATTGAACGGCTGACAAAAATCGCACAGCAAAAAGCCGCCCAAGAGGGGGGGCTCAAACGTTTTACACTTTCTTACAGGATACAACACGCTTTTCTTGTCACAGTTTTCATTATCTTATGTCTCACCGGGCTTCCCATGAAATTTCCCAAGGCATCGTGGTCGCCGGTGATATATCAGTTTTTTGGTGGGATTCAGGGGGCTCCGATAGTACATCGTGTCGCCGGCGTGGCTTTATTAGTCGGTTTTGTTTTACACGTGCTGATAATTCTCATTAAAGTCGCAGTGTCTCTGGCTCGGAAGAAGGAATTGACAATTTTTAACTGGATCAGAGCCATTCTGGCACTGCCGATGATTCCGAAATGGCGAGACCTGAAAGACATTATTGCTCTAACAAAATACGTCTTTTTCCTCAGCCCAAAGCGACCTCATTACGGTCGTTTCTGCTGGAAGGAGAAACTTGAGTATCTGGGGCTATTCTGGGGTATTGCTTTACTTGGTGTTACGGGAATTCTACTCTGGAGTGAAAGTCTTTCGAGCCAATTTATCCCGGGTTGGGTGCTTAACATTTGTTATCTGGCCCATACGTATGAATCAATCCTCGCCATGGCTCATATTGTGCTGGTGCATATACCGGGTGTTTTAGGCAAGCCGGGTGTATCACCGCTGTCCAGCATGATAATTAACGGCAAGATTTCACCGCAAGCATTGGCTGAAGAACATGGAGGCGAAATTATTGCCTGGGGTCCGGTAGAGGAGGTGGCATCATGAGTCACGAAACCAGCCTATGGAAAAGATTTCTGCTTGTGCTTTATGTAGGTTTCATGAGCATCCTTATAATTGCGGCCGCCGCGTGGCTGACTGTTTTTCTCAGCGGTACTTTGGGCGACTCTTTTACCAGTAAAAAGGCAAAAACATCCGGCTCAGAAGTATTCGACAGTGTCGTTGCTCTGACCGAAAAGAAAGTAGTGCGATACCTCGGCGAATGGGAGTTCCTGGAGCCGAAACTTCCAGGCCACTTCCACCACGTTGGGCGGTGGTATCAATCCGACAAGTGGAACTTATGTGTCAAGTGCCATGGACCAATCCCCCATTCCAAGACTCCGAGGCAACGCGCCTTTCTCAACATGCACAACCTCTTCATCGCATGTCAAGTATGTCACGTACAAGAGGATAAAGGTGTCGCACCCACCCATTTCGGCTGGTTAGACCTCGATAACGGGAAGTTGTGTTCAAATCCGGATATGGGTGAAGGTGTCTGGGGGGAGTATGGCGCAAAAATCATCCCCTTGAAAGGCGCCGGGGAGAGTTCCGAACCTGTAACTCTCAAAGAAGAGGATGCTTTCGCGGCCGAGTTCCGTAAGCGTGAGGACAAGCTGGACGACCGCCAGAGGGTAATAGGTAACAAGTTCATCCACAGGCGCTGTGTTGAAACTCCTGTACGTTGCAGCGATTGCCATAACTCCCAGAAGGCTTTTCTTCCTTACACTGACCTGGGATATTCCACAGAGCGAGCAGCTTTCCTCGTTAGCTCAGAGGTGGTCGATCTCGTGTCACAATACGAGACCTTTTATATACCAAACCTGCTGAAAGCTGATGAGCAAATGGGGGAAGGTACTGACGGGAGAAAAGATTAATGAGATTGACGGTGTACATGCCGACAGCCAAAACAAGGAGGTGGTTGGCTGGAGTCTTGTCGCCTTGTGGGGGCGGATTTCAGTTTTATATAGTTGGATTGTTACTGGTCATTGGCTTGGCCGCTATTGTTCTCGCTGCCAATCCCAAGAGAGGCGCCGAATCGGATGACGACATACAGGGAATCAGGGCGCGAATAAACGCAGTTATTGTCGGCCCCAAAGACGAACCTTTCAGTATGCCCAGCGATGCAGCAGTCGGGCCCGATGGCAATCTATATGTCCTCGATGGTGTTAACAATCGGGTAGTTGTATATGATTCCAAAGGGAATTTCCGATTTAAGTTCGGCAGCCCCGGCAGTGGTGTCGGCCAATTTCACTTTCCGCTCGGGATCACAACTGCACCGGACGGAAAAGTGTATATTGCCGATTCAGGCAACCATCGCTTCCAGGTATTTGCAGCGGATGGAACGCCATTGGAAGCTGTACAATTACCTGCCAACACATCGGGTGAGCCCCCGGATCCGACAGACGTAGCAGTGGATCCGAACCGTTCACGGCTCTACGTTATTGACAATAACAACCACAGGCTGCATGTCTTTAATAACTTAAACCACAGATTCGAGCAAGTCTGGGGTGGTCCTGGGCAAGGCCAGCGGCAATTCCGCTTTCCATTTCTTATCGACATCACCAGCCAGGGCTATGTTCTCGTGGTCGAACCAATTAATACTCGGGTCCAGCTTCTCAATCCCGATGGTAAATTTGTTTGCTTCATCGGGGCATGGGGGGTCAAACCAGGCCAGCTGTTCCGCCCCAAGGGAGTGGCAGTCTTTGGAGATAAGGTTTTCGTGACTGATAGTTACCTGGGACAAATCCAGGTTTTTGAATTGTCAGGAAACTTTCTCGGTATGCTGTGTGATACTAATGGAGTCCCGATACAATTCACCACTCCTACTGGAATCGCAATTGACATTAAACTCAGGCGACTTTATGTTGTAGAACTCAAGGCAAACCGGGTCTGCCGGGTGGACTTGGAGTAAAATTGGATGGTGAGATCAATATTTTTGCCAAAGCCCGCCTACTGGTGTAGTGTACTGCTGCTTCTTATGTTGACTGCTATTGAGCCTCTCTATGCTCAAAAACCGCTTCCCAACTCAAGCAGGGAATGTGCTATCTGCCACATTCGCTGGATAGACGCCTTTGTAAGAATCAATCAGCAGGAAGGTGTTATGGAGACAGTTATCGAACGCCAGGCAGGCAGCGGCGATATGTGCCTTTCCTGTCACGATGGCTCCGTAACAGATTCACGTTTCAAGGTCTGGTCAACTCGCCACCATACTACCGACACCGTGCCTTCTCCTAAGGTAAAAATTCCTACGGAGATATTTCCCTTAGACGCTCAGGGCAGAATGACTTGCGCCACATGCCATACAGCACATGCAGTGCCGGACAGCTCCGACATTAAGACCGTGGTTTTTCTTCGTCAGCCCAACATTGATTCCTCGCTTTGTCTTGCCTGCCACCCCGAGCATGCTCAAAAAAATGCCTTTCAGCATCCTCTGGGGCGCAGAGACGCTCCCGTACCCCAGGTGATCCTTGAGGCCGGCGGAAAGACTTCCGCTGACGGCCATTCGATCTTCTGCCAGACCTGCCACGAACCACATGGAGCAAGAAACGCCTGGATGCTTGTACTGCCGCCGTCCAAGCTCTGCATTGCCTGCCACACTGACAAAACTCCTGAGGCAGAGCCTGTCGCTGGTGCACCGGTGCACAGGATTGGCCACACTTATAAGGGTTTTGAGCCGCCAACAACTCTGTTGGAAAAAAAGGCTACTTTTGGTCCAAACAGCGAACTTTCCTGCCTTTCATGCCATCGGCTACATGATGCTTCAGGCGCCTGGCCGCTTCTGATTCGAAAGAACGAGGACAGCTCCCTGTGTCTTGAGTGCCATAAGGATGAGCAGACAGTTATCGAATCCCCACATGATCTTCGCTTCAGCTCTCCGGAAACAGTAAATGCCCGCGGGGATACACCTTCGGTATCAGGTCCATGCGGTGCATGCCATCGTATCCACGGCTGGGCACGGGAAGTTCCGGACACACACAGGCCACATAGCTCCGGGTGCATGGAATGTCACAAGCCGGGGGGGCCGGGATCACGAAATCGACCTTACGAAGATGCTCACCCAGTTGGAATACCTGTACCGGACGACATGCCCGTCTCACTGCCACTGGATACTGACACAAAGAGTATCGGCTGCTTAACCTGTCACGAACCTCACAGTCCCCGCTCAGTTGAAATAGCGTTTGAGGGGGAGGCTCCGGCGACAGTTTTCGATGAACAAAGCAATTTGAATCTTTCTTCAGAAACGACACCTCCACAAAAGATTGCCTCACAAGTTAAGTCCCCGCGTTCCTTTCTGCGGCGTGAAGGTTCGCACTTATGTATTACCTGTCACGAAAAAATGGCTGATTTACTTCAGGCTGGTTTCCACGAACCTGCAAATTTCCCATCGGAAGTGCGAAACAAACTTGCCCTGCATCCTTCCGTGGGTCCATGTCGAGTGTGCCATACGACCCACAATGCTAAGGGACCTCATCTCTGGACACAGACACCACTGAGTCCTCTGAGCGGTTCCGTTTCCGATCTATGCGGGTCCTGCCACGAAGACAAGGTGGATATACAGAATTCGATGCATGATCCCCAGACAGGTGAGTGGGCGAAGAAGCTCGGGTTCGTTTCGAAGGGCTCCTGCATCGACTGTCATCCTGTACACGGTATGAAAGAGGAAAGTGGCATTTGGGGATATCTCGGAAGCGAAGCAGTATCGGAGCGGCGTTGTGAAACCTGTCACCGAGATGGAGGGCCGGGAAAAGCGATGCAAACCCCGCACCTTGGAAAGACGCTTGGTGAGAACTTTGATAATCTATCGGTGGAGTTACCAGTTGGCAGTGACGGGCGGATTGTTTGTAAGACTTGCCACGATATCCACCAAAAAAATTCAAAGCTGCTTCGAGTCCCGATTTCCGAACTCTGCGGAGCCTGCCACAAGGACAAACTGGGCATACAGAATTCCGAGCATGACCCCGGGACGGCCGAGTGGGCGAAGAATCTCGGTTTCGTATCCAGGAGCACCTGTATCGATTGCCATCCGGTCCACGGCCCAAAGGAAGAAGGCGGCATTTGGAGAAGCTTTGGGGGAAAAGACACTCAGTCGCAACTTTGTGTAGTCTGCCACCGGGCAGGAGCACCTGGCAAAGCGATGGAAACGCCGCACATGGGAAAGATGATTGGCAACGAACTCAATAATTTGCCGGAGCAGTTTGAAGTGAGCAGTGAAGGGCGGATTGCGTGCACTACTTGCCATGATATTCACCAGAAGATACAGGGTCAGAAGCTGCTTCGGGCCCCGAGGGGAGATTCAGACCTCTGTCTTGCCTGCCATTTCGAAGCCGGCGGACTTTTAGACACACCTCATGATCTTAGAATCTCGGCACCGGACGTACGCAATGTGCAGGGTGAGCTTGCCGCTGAATCAGGCCCTTGCGGTTCATGCCACCTCGTGCATCCTGCTTCCGGTGGACGTGGTTTATGGGCTCCAGGTTCGGCTTCCAGGGGCGACTTCGGCAGCGCGTTTTGCACTTGCTGTCATCGACAGGGACAGTGCGCGGAAAAACACATTCCAACATATGTATATCATCCTGATGTGCCTCTCCTGAACCGTATTTCCCCTCAGCAGCCAGGGTACATGCCAACCTTCGATATTAGCGGGAAGCCGTCGCCGACCGGAGCCATCTCCTGTCTGACTTGCCATGAGCCGCACACAGCCCTCTCAAACCAACATAAAGAGGGATTCACCTCCGGCCAAAAGTTTTTGAGACCTACGGAAAACCAGAGGTTCTGTGCCGATTGCCATGGAATCGAGACTTTGTGGCGATACCTTTATTTTCACAAAGAGCAGCGGAATCCCTATCCAGAGCGACAAATGAATCCGCTGTCTCCCTGAAAAACTTCGTTCTGCTTATTATAAACTTGCCGCGTGCAAATGGTAATAGGCATACAGCTACAAGGATGTTATGAGTTTGTTGCAGCTATCATAAGCCTGTTATCAGATTTAATTCATCTGCACCAGCATGTTCCTGGCAAATTCATTTCCGAGGTTTGCTGCTTTTTGCAGCCATCTGGTTGCTTGCTGCCGGTCTTGTTGGACTCCTTTACCGTATAAATACGCCCAGCCAAGATTAGCCATACACAAAACATTTTCCTGTTCTGCCCCTTTGCGCCACCACTCAACCGCTTTAACATTATCGATGGCAACACCACGACCCTGACCGTACATCAGACCCAGACTGTAAATAGACGCAATATGCCCGGCTTCAGCCCCCCGGCTATACCATGTAAAAGCTTCTTTAAAATCTTGAATGACACCTTCACCATTTTCATATGCATACGCCAAACACCACATTGCAGCGGAGTTGCCGGCATCGGCCGCCTTATGCCACCATTTGATAGCTTCGTCCTTATCCTGTGGAACACCCTGCCCCTTACTGTATAAAACTCCCAACATACGCATCGCATCTAATCCTCCCAGGTTTGCCGCTTTTTGGAACCATTTGAAGGCGTTATCGAAGTCCTCTAATTTGTAATAACCCCATGCAAGGTTTGCCATACCTCCGCTATGACCGGCTTCTGCGGCTTTACTGTTCCAAACCATACTCTTCAATAAATCCCTGGCAATCCCTTCACCCTCCGAGTAAATTTGGCCCAACGCATACATGAAATTATTATTGCCCCTATCTGCCGCAAGACGATATAAATCGATGATATTATTTGGCGGGACTCCTTCGCTCATAAGTTCTCTGGAAAGGTCATATAAACTGACCGATATTGACTCCTTTTCAACTCTTGATATCCAATCCAGCGCTTTCGCATCGTCTTTGACAATACCTTGACCCTCGTGATATAAGAGCGCCAGGTATAATCTTGCTTTCGGGTATATCCGCCAAACTGCGGCCTTGCTGAACCACTCGAACGCTTTACCATAGTCTTGTTCGACTAAAGTTCCATAATAATAGTTCCTTCCAACTCTGACCATGGCTTGTCCATGGCCAAGCTCTGCCGCTTTTTGGTACAACTGTGCCGCCATCATGGTATCTTGAGGCATGCGTTCTCCCTGCTGGTAGATTTCGGCAAGACTAAAGGCGGCTAAGCCAGATGTCACCTCACTATCTGCTTCCACATAACCATTGCATATTTCAACCACCCTGGCAATATCTTCTGAGGAGCCTTCTCCTCTTTTGTACAATTCAGCAATAGAAAGCATTGTGGCGCCATCAGGTCGGATTCTCACTGCCTTGAGATAAAGCTCAAAGGCTTTTGAAAGATTTTCGGGCACACCATAACCATACTTGTAATATTCTGCGAGGTTTACCATACTTCTGGGGTCACCGGCATCTGCGGCCTTTTGATACCAGTATGCTGCTTTCGAATAGTCTTGAGGGACTCCTTTGCCCAGCTTGTACATGGTTCCGAGTTTGTACATTGCTTCATAATCACCTGCATCGGCTTGCTTTTCATAACAATCTGCGGCCATGCGATGCCACTCTGTTGCCTTCTTTGCATACTTCGGAGACAGTGGCGGAGATTGCCAATAGATTTCACCGAGCATGTACATAGCCTCGGCATCTCCCGCCTCTGCATCTTCATTCAAAACCTTATGTGCCTTTGCGAGCCATTGCTCGCCTTGCTCTTCATTTATGATAACAGACTCCTCTTCTTCCATCAGATATAGCTCTGCCAGGGTGTACATAGCCAAAGCATTACCCGCCTCGGCAGCCTTATGACACCATTCGACAGCTTTGGCAATGTTCTTATCAACAATACTGCCTTCTCCGTAATAGTAGATTTGTGCCAACCTGAACATGGCCTTATTATTTCCTGATTCGGCTGATTTCTTAATCCATTCTAAGGCTTTCGAGCGATCTCTGGTTATATCACCTTGTCCTTCAAGATAAATCCGGCCAAGGTTAAGCATAGAATTAGGGTCACCTTCATCGGCTTTCCTGAAGATGTCTCTGTTTGCTATATTGGCCGTCGAGGAATGTACGCTTTCAGCCGCAGGTTGTGTTTTTACCTGCCCGGCCGGAAGTACATTAGCTTTTACCACGAAGGGACTGTTAAATAAAAAGCAGACAATTAGAATCGTTGACTTTCGAATATCTCAACCTCCAATCAGTATTAAAACCGTGGACTATATTCAAAATACTACAAATAAACACTCTAAGTTTGAGTAGATATAATTATGCCATTTTTTCAGGCATAAAGCAAGGTAAAACCTGGCTTTGCAAACAGCTCTATCATTACAAAGAGCAGGAAAAGCATTGACTCACTACCTGTGCCGGTTCTGATTATGGCTGAGCTGAAGAAATATGTTTCCGGATTGGATTCTGGACAAGAAAACATATTTAATGATAATTTCAGCCGGTACAGATGGAAAAAGATAATCTAAAAAGGAAAGTTGGTTCAAGGGAAATAATTTTACAGCAAGGGATGAGATGTATGTCGGCGCTGATGTTCATAAGTGTCACTATCATGTGTCGATATTGTGTGATTTTCAAGAAGCCGATAGACTAAACATAGTCATGCAGATTTGAGTCAAAACCCAAAAAGAAAGCCGTCAATGAATGACGGCTTTAAGACTATATCTGGACTATTTGTAGTCCTATTTTTTCTTCTTGGCTTTCTTTTTAGCCTTTTTCTTTGTTGCTTTCTTCTTCGTTACCTTCTTCTTAGCTTTCTTCTTTGCCATTCTTGTACCTCCCTGAAAAAATATATTTACCTGCGGACTCATTCCATGAGTCCTGTTATTGTGTGCATTTTGATAGCTTAGCATATATCTTTCAACAAAATAATCATGACGATCGAAAAAAATTTCGAATTGCAGATACGCCCCAGCGTGCCACTTATGTATCTCGCCACATTTTTTAAAGAAAATCCTTGCGCTTTTTAACAGAAAACTCTAACCTATATATTGGTAGATGTTAACTTTTTGGAAAGGGTATATGACGACTTTAACAATTAGAAAAATCATTGTGTTGTGATTGATTGGGAATGTGAATTATTGTGGTGAGTGGGGGTCGAAGATTTGACTAAATGCTCCTGCATCCTTGCAATTCTTGGTGTAGTTTTGGTGTAGAATAGAGCATATTCAGGCCTATTCAAGCGTATTTAGCGAACCTGGGTAGGATTGCTATTATGGCAGTAAGCTATTCCTTAGATGGGATTTATGTTAATGGGCGATACTGGATTCGAACCAGTGACCTCACGGGTGTGATCCGTGCGCTCTAACCAGCTGAGCTAAACGCCCTGAAAAGCTTCTAATATCTATTAAAAGAAAGAATGATTTTAACCTGCGAATCTTAAATCGTCAATGGCTATTTAAGAGTCTCTCCTGATAAACCCACGTCGGCCTTCAGACCGAGCGAGTTGATTGTGGACAAGGAAGGCGAAACAGACAATGTACAGCGTTGTCGATGCAGCCTGACGCAGGCCACGGCCAACGCAGCCGGTCGAAGCCAGAGGGTTATCAGGATAGGCTCTAAGTCACCACAATATTAAGACGCCCTAATTTGACGCCCTTCATGCTCAATATGCTCTGGGCCACTTTATTGATTTCGCCGACCTGCCCGCGAATCACAATCACCTCCAGACAATCATGCTCATCCAGATGAACGTGCAGAGAGGAAATCACCTGAAGGGAAGATGCCAGGCTGTGCGAATGCTGCAGAGCAATCAGCTTGTCGGTCAGCTTTGTCGAATGATGGTCGTAAACCAGAAATACCGCAGCCACTCCTTTGGCTTTGGGGTCGCTGAGCCGCTCTTCACTCAGTTCTCGGCGTACAAGATCACGCAGCGCTTCCGACCGGCTTTGATAACCCCGTTTGCCGATAAGCTCATCAAACATCGAGAGCAGCTCTTTATCAAGCGAGACACCGATACGTTCAAGTTGCGTCATCTTATTTATATCACTTCAAGCCGGCGAAGAATAGTTTTTGTCCAGCGGCCGCTGCGAAGCTGTGAACAGATAAGCAATATCAGTATCAACAGCCAGAAACCGCTGAAACGTAGATAGAGAAGGACAATGTCGAATATATTGCCGGTTCCAGCGGAAGTCCACTTCAACAGCTCGCAAGGAGTATATATCGAACCGATACCTACACCGGCAAAGATTCTCTGCCAGGGCAGCAGAAGAAGAAGCATAAGAAGCGACAGGAAAAACGCCCGGCATATATGGTTTATTCCGCCAAGCCTGCCTACCAGTGAAATCTTCATAGCCATAAGTATCGTCAGACAGTAAAACACCCCACTCATTAGAAGTATGGCGTTAACAACACGGATACCCATCGCTAAATGTTTGAACGTTACTCCAAAAAAAGATTTCTCCATTCCTGCCTCATCCAGCCCGGTTTCATTCCTGGCCAATGCTACCTCTGCATTGTTAGGATCCTGAACATTCTGGCCCACACCCCCAGCTACACTACCCTGGATCATGCCTGGACACTCTCCCCGAATGTAACCCAAATTCACAACCCAAAAGGATGTCTGCAGCAGCAGAAGGCATATAAGTACAATGATAAAAAAGAAATTTTTCCATCCTCTGAACACCCCAATCGCTTCAAGACAATCAGTCGTGTCTAATAAACTGTTCGGGCCGGTTTGGTTCTCGTTCATTTTTAATCTCCTATCCAAATTTCGTGTTATTTAAATCAAAACTGCATGACACACCCAAACAATTCCGGGAGTGTTGAAAAAAAGCCTTTTTGCCTCTCTTTCCTCACAATAGTGTCATATACTCTGCGGACACCGATAAGCATCGTCTATCCGTCACTTATTATGCTTTAAATCCGGCAAAATTGCAAGCAATTTATCTCAAACTCGAAAAAACACGCCGCCCGGCCTCAACCGGTTTAATTAGGCTGAATGCGATTTTACCTGCGTTTATGCCCCGGTACATCTATCAATAATCCGATTTTATCGAAAGGAATCGGCTTAAAACCGAGTTTATAGGCGCCGGAATCGTCCTTAAGCTGAAAGTTCATATTAGCCTTATCAATAAAACCCGGCTCTTTATCTACCAGATTATCCTCCCAGGTAACGATTTTTTTATCAACGCCGTACAGTTCCAGCCACTTGCCGCCGGAGCATATATTTCGCCGGACAATATTACCCTTCGGGGCAGCCGGCTCATCTTCCAAAATGTTCACGAGCATGGGATAGCGTTTCTGCCAGAGTTCGGACTTGTAGGGCATAGCCTTCAATCTGTCCGTCATGGTAGTACCTACATGGTATTTGGCCCAGGTCATAGCACGCGCGTCGATATGCAGAGCCGGTTTACAGTCCACGAAGATATTGTTCTCAAC
>CAZIAN010000016.1:22478-25860 GCA_964537355.1 uncultured Pirellulales bacterium
TTGCCGCTGAACATAACAGCCATATGCGGAGCGGTATGGATAAGATTATGCGCCGCCCGGTTCCCGACTCCGCTTAGCGCGATTGCGGGTGTGTACATACGCTGCCATCGGCCGTAGTTATGGATGTGGTTATTCTCCGCGAGGTGTCCGCCGACAGTCAGGGCTTTTCGTTCACCGCCCCGCAGACTAATACCGCCGCTGCCGGTAGCGTAGATATTGCAAGCCACAACAGAGTCGTTGCTGCCGCCTCCGACCTGCACGGCTGAGCCTCCGAGGTTGCGAAGTATGCAGCCGGAGATTTGCATATCTTCGCAGTTGCTCATCACAACGGCCGTTCCGCGAGCCGCCTCGAAAATCACACCCTTAATTGCAACATGCGAAGCGCCCGACATCTCCACAAGTGTATTCACTACGGAAACGACCGCACGCCCCTTCTCGATTTTCTCCGGCGGCCAGAAATAAAGAATACCAGTCTGCCTGTCAAGATACCACTCGCCGGGCATGTCAAGCTCCGCCAGAATATTCAAACCGTAGAACCACTGGCCGACACGGTAACCGTAGTTGTGATAAGGCGGCGCTACGGAAATGATACGCTTATCGGTATCGATTGATTCGACCTGCTGCCGTTCATCCGACCAGTCCCAGAACCAGTACCCGTGCACCCACACATCGTTTTCCCCGACCCAGCGTTTCGGCCTGTCGCCTTCGTACATAAACTTACCGGTTTTGCTGCCCTTTGTACCCCTAACATTGACGGTACCGGGTTCAACAAGGCCTGTGATTTTCACAAATCCCTCATTTGGCCACCGTGCCAATGTCATTGGCTTATCCTCAAAGAAAAGCTCCAGGCCGGTCGAATTCGCAGGCCCGCCGAATCTTTTCGGCGAAACCTTACCAAAATCTGTAATCCCCTGTGCTCTCAGGTCGGTTTGCAATATCTTATCGTGATACTTTTCGTCAATTCTTTTGAGAACGGCCGGGTCAGTAACCGGTTTAAATCCGCCAATCTGTTTGCCGCCTATCAGCCGCACCTCTTCATTCTTATACGCTCGATACACAATCGGCGAGCTTTCGGTGCCGCTGTCTATGTCGGTCAGCTCAAAGCTTTTTGTCAGAGAATATACACCCCCGCGAATGTGGACTGTAATACCGCCTTCGGGCAAATGGCCCCTTTCTTTAAGTTCCCGAATGGTATCGCGGGCCCTGGTAAGAGTTGTAAACGGTCTATCCAAACTGCCCGAGGCCGAATCATCTCCCGACGGCGAAACGTAGAAGTTTACCCTCGCAGTTGCGGCATGTGCAAACAGTACCGAAAACAATAAAACTATAATAACTCTGTAAATCCCTTTATACATTTGTCTGCCCTCCAACTAAACGTTCTTAATGCGGTAAATAGTCAATCTTTCAATAACTAATCAGCAATTATATCCGGCCGGCCTGAATTTGCCAAGGGCCGGATGACAAAAATACCGTATCTTGATAGTATCGAGCTGCTGCGAAAGAAAGCCTTTTTAAGATGCGTATTAGAGGGAACCGCCGGCTACAGACAAATTAATCAGTATCCTTGACAGTATGATAAGACTTCGGTTAGACTTTTCATCGGGAAAATCTTAGATAATAAATCCTGAAAGGACCGAGATATGAAAGTTGAAAAAATAGCGGAATTAATGGGCAAAGACAGCGAATATCTGCTGGATTTTCAAACCCCCAAAGTGAAAAAGGACCAGCTTCATATTCCGGGTCCTGACTGGATTGAAAGAATTTTCGTACCATCAGATAGACCGAATTCAACGCTCAGAAATATGCAGCTTCTGTTCAACACCGGCAGGCTCGCCGGTACAGGCTATCTTTCGATACTGCCCGTTGATCAGGGTATCGAGCATTCTGCAGGGGCTTCTTTTTCTCCCAACCCAATTTATTTCGACGGAGAAAACATTGTCAAGCTGGCTCTTGAGGCCGGCTGTAATGCCGTGGCTTCGACCGTGGGAGTCCTCGGTAGCGTTTCGAGAAGATACTCACACAAGATTCCTTTCATAGTCAAGCTAAATCACAACGAAATTCTCAGCTATCCGAACAAGTACGACCAGGTGCTTTTTGCCAACGTCAGGCAAGCCTTCGATATGGGGGCCGTCGCGGTCGGGGCGACTGTGTATTTCGGTTCGGCCGAGAGCACCCGCCAGATCAAAGAAATCAGCGAGGTCTTTCATCAGGCCCATGAACTTGGGCTGGTTACAATTCTGTGGTGCTATCTGCGCAATAAGGCATTCAAAATCGATGGAGTGGATTATCACCTAAGCTCCGATATGACCGGACAGGCCAACCACCTCGGAGCGACAATGCAGGCGGACATAATCAAGCAGAAGCTGCCTGAGAACGATGGCGGCTACAAGGCCCTGAACAAGCAAGGAAGCTTCGGGAAGTTCAGCGAGAAAATGTACACCCAGCTCAATTCAGAACACCCGATTGATTTGACCAGATATCAGGTGGTGAACAATTATTTGGGCAGGATAGGACTGATTAACTCAGGCGGAGCTTCCGGCGAGAACGACCTCGCACAGGCTGTAAAAACGGCCGTGATAAACAAAAGGGCTGGCGGAATGGGACTGATAACAGGCAGAAAGGCCTTCCAGAAACCAATGAAAGAGGGTATCGAACTATTTCACGCCGTTCAGGATGTTTACCTGTGCAAGGATGTGGCAGTGGCGTGAAATCTGTTAGAGCCTTTTCCTTTCGCACCGTTATAAGTAAGTCGCCAAATCCGTTGGAAATACGAAGTCAACATCTAACGGGATTAATTTCTCACGTTTTATTTAAGAATAAATTTGGTATTATAGGAAAGCCAATATAAAGGAGTAAAAGAAAATCGATAGTAAGAAATCTCTGCTATGATTGGCTTTTCCTGTACAAACTGTGGTCATGCATTCGGTGTTCAAGACGAGTACTCCGGACAGCGGATTAAGTGCCCCAGGTGCAACTTTGTCGGCGTTGTAATTGACGATTCCGGCAGGATAAAAATCACCTGCCAAAACTGCGGCAATGAAAACAACGTCCCCGAGACCAGCACCAGCCAGGAAATACAATGCCCAAAATGTAATAATACGGCTGTCCCTGCCTCTCTCAAAAAAGAGCCTGCTGAAAGGGCCGACAACAATCTCAAAGAAAAATGCCCTCCAAAACCTAAAAAATTAGAGATATCAGAGCGCGGCCTTATCATTATCATTTCCGTTGCGGCTGCGGTCATTGTGATAGGGCTAATAATTATTGCAGCCGTTCGTAGTAGAAATTGAGTTTTGAAACAGCTTCTAACAGCTTATCTTTTGGAAGCTATTTTTAGCCGCCTCGATAGTCTTTTCAATGTCACTGCTGCTGTGGGCCAATGAAA
>CAZIAN010000017.1:0-24824 GCA_964537355.1 uncultured Pirellulales bacterium
TATAGTTCTCCTATGTAAGTTTTGAGTTTCGAATTATTAGTTTTGATTTATCTCAAAACTCGACATTAATAAACTTAAAGCTGTTAGCAGCTATCTCGAGCAGAATTCCACAACCAACTGCTCTTCAACAGGAATCTGGACATCATCCCGAGCCGGCAATGCAACAACAGTAGCTTCGGGCTTTTCCCGAGCTAATTGCAGCCAGCTTTGTGTAGTATAATTCGGGTTGCTTTCCAACTGTTCCTTTACTTTTTTTACGCTTTTTTTAGAACCTTTGATGATTATCTTGTCGCCTATATTCGTGGTATAATCACTGATATTCACCTTGCGTCCGTTTATATAAATATGACCGTGAGCAATCAACTGCCTTGCAGCCTTG
Organism: uncultured Pirellulales bacterium; assembly: GCA_964537355.1. Classification (GTDB taxonomy): domain Bacteria; phylum Planctomycetota; class Phycisphaerae; order Sedimentisphaerales; family Anaerobacaceae; genus NIOZ-UU13. The sequence continues at coordinate 380 of CAZIAN010000017.1, forward strand.
CGGGACGGCGCAAAATTTAACTTATAGACCACATTATCCAAACGTCGTTCCAGTAATTGCAGCAGTGCCTCGCCGGTATTGCCCTTACCCCGCTGCGCCCGATGAAAATACCTCATAAACTGTCGCTCAAAAAGTCCGTAATATCTTTTGACCTTTTGCTTTTCGCGCAGCCGAACACCGTATTCACTTATCCTGCCCCTTCGCCATCCGTGCATCCCAGGGGCCAGATTTCTCTGTTTCTTTTCGATAGGACACTTGGCCGTCTCACATCTTATGCCTTTGAGCATAAGCTTCATTCCTTCACGACGACAGTGTTTACAAGATGAACCCAGATAACGTCCCATTCTTTTTATTTATCTCCGAAATAGTTTCTCATAGTACTTGTCCCTTACACTCTCCTTCGCTTCGGCGGCCTGCAGCCGTTGTGCGGAAGCGGGGTAACATCCTCTATCGAAGCAATACGCAATCCGGCCTGCTGTAAAGCTGAGATGGCAGATTCGCGACCTGAACCGGGCCCTTTAACCCTGATTTCAACTTCGCGAACACCATTACGCATAGCGGAACTGGCACAGCGCTGCGCTGCCCTTTGAGCGGCAAAAGGCGTGCTTTTGCGAGAGCCTTTAAAACCTACACAGCCGGCTGAACCCGAAGCAACTGCATTACCATCCATATCCGTAATCGTAATCAACGTATTATTGAATGTCGCCTTTATGTGCACAATGGCCCGGACAACATTTTTCCTTACTTTTCGCTTCGTTCTTTTTGCCATTATTCAGAAAATTCCTCAAATCAGCATATAAAATATATGACATTTTGTCTTTAGCGTTTTTCCTTTACACCCTTCTTGCCCGCCACTGTTTTTCTGGGGCCTTTGCGGGTACGAGCGTTACTCTGTGTACACTGGCCCCGAACGGGCAAACCCCTTCTGTGACGAACACCTCTGTAACAATTTATATCACGCAAGCGAGCAATATTTTGTGAATACTGCCTGCGAAGCTGACCTTCAACCGTATAATTGCGGTCTATAATCTGCGTTATACGGCTAAGCTCATCTTCGCTAAGCTTGCCTGCTTTTGTATTTCTTTCTATACCTGCCTCTTTAATTATCTGTTCCGAGGTATATTTACCTATACCGACAATATAAGTCAGCGAAATCCATATAGATTTTTCATTCGGTATATCAACACCAACTATACGTGGCATATAAGCTCCTTTTCGAATCCGGTAATTGGTTAATTACCACCGGACAATCACAATCAACTCAACCCTGGCGTTGTTTATGCCGCGGGTTCGTACATATTACCCTCACAACACCTTTGCGACGAATAACCTTACAATTCTCACATATACGCTTAACTGAACTTCTAACTTTCATTTTATCTACCTATTATTACAGTATTAGTCTGTAACTAATGCCGGAGTACTATCCGGCCTCTGTTTAGATCATAAGGCGACATTTCAACTATAACTGTGTCACCCGGTAAAATCCGAATATAATGCATTCGCATCTTGCCTGAAACATGGGCCAAAACCTTGTGGCCGTTCTCCAACTCTACTTTAAAAACAGCATTCGGCAAAGCATCGGTCACTTTGGCTTGTAGTCTTATTGTGTCCTTCTTTACCATTTTCCTGTCTTGTACTTTATTATATTCTGACTCGTAACTATTGCTTAGTCCGAGATACAATTTACTGCCTTTCTACAGTTAATACCTCACAACCACCTTTAACTATGGCGATTGTATGCTCAAAATGAGCCGAGCATTTGCTGTCTCTTGTTACCACCGTCCACCCGTTCCGAAGGGTTTTTACGCCACTTGAACCTGCGTTAATCATCGGCTCAACAGCCAGAACCATTCCTTCGGCCAAAATAATGTCATTTGCGAGCAAATCATTGTTGACGAAATTTGGCACTCTCGGGTCTTCATGCATTTTCCTGCCGATGCCGTGTCCAACAAAGTCTTTCACCACCGAAAAACCTGCCGATTCGGCATATCGCTGCATCTCGGCAGCCACCTGGCTCCATTTAACAGACGGCGCAGATTTCGCTATTGCTATATCAAGAACATGTTTTGTTACATCCAACAGCGTGCGCTTAATCTCGGAAATTTCACCTATGGGAATCGTAACAGCAGCATCCGAACAATAGCCGTCAAGTCTAACGCCAAAATCAATGCTGAGAATATCACCTTCTTTAAGCTTTGCATCCTCAGTAGGAATCCCGTGAACGACCTGCTCGTTTATCGAAGCACAAATTGCACCCGGAAACGGGATTTTAGATACTGGGGTGCGAACACCCTTAAACAAAGCTTCAGCCCCGGCATCAGCGGTCATCTGCAAAGCTACGCCATCCAACTGCAGGGTGGATACTCCCGGCTTAGCAATCTCTTTTAGTTTTAAAAGAACTTCTGCGACAACAGCACCTGCTTTACGCATTAAGTCAATTTCTCTTTGGCTGCGAAGCGTTATAGCCATTTAATTCCGTATCTCGTTTAGTTCCGATACAATTTCCATCGCTTCACGTCTTGACAAGGGCGTCCAGCTTCTCAAATATCGAATCCCTTACTTCATCCGGGCTTCTATCTGCAACAAAGTCATAAACAGTGCCGTTTTTTCTATAGTAATCCACCAGCGGTTCTGTCTGCTGATGGTATGTTTTAAGACGATTAGCCACAACATCAGGAGTATCGTCAGGCCGTTGAACAAGTTCGATGCCGTCATTATCGCATATATCTTCGACTTTTGGCTTCAAGTGTTCAATATGATAAACCGCTCCACACTTAGGACAACTTCTCCTGCCCGTTATGCGCTTTGCTACTACGTCGTCATCAACCTGTAGGTTCAAAACGAAATCTATCGTCATTTCGTTATCAGTCAATGACTTATCTAACTCAACAGCCTGGTTGACGGTTCTTGGAAAACCATCCAGTAAGAAACCTGCAGCAGGAGCATCTTTTATCGCTTTGGTCATCATCTCAATTATTATTTTATCAGGCACAAGGCCGCCCGAATCCATATAACTTTGGGCCTTTTGCCCTAATTCAGTACCTGCGGCCCGTTCCTGCCGTAAAATATCACCACTGGATAAATGAAGCAGACCATATTGGACAACAATGTTCTTACACTGCGTTCCCTTACCTGCACCCGGCGCTCCCAATAACACTATTCTCATCCATATGCTCCTTTTATCCTGCCTGCTCCACTGAAACCATCATAGCTTCGCATCAAAAGATTCGCTTCGATTTTCTGAACCAGATCCAGCGAGACACTAACAACTATCAATAAACCGGTTCCGCCCAGGAACGTCGCCACACGCCAGTCAATTCCCAATAATATTGAAACCAGCGATGGAACAACGGCAATTATAGCCAAAAATGAAGCTCCGAAATACGTAATTCTTGTCATTACCGTTTCCAGGTAATCAGCGGTCCTTCGTCCCGGACGAAGCCCGGGAATAAAGCTTCCCGAATCCCGCAGGTTCTTAGCCATCTCCTTTGGCTGAAATTGTACTGTTACCCAAAAATAAGCAAACAAAAATATCAACAGCATATATAGAACATTGTAAGTAAATGAACGATAGCCCAGAGCATCCTTAATACTCAGCACAATCGGCGAATTAGCGAGCCCTGGAATTCTCAATAACTGCTCGATTATAATAGGGGGAAACATCATAAAACTCGATGCGAAAATGATGGGCATCACTCCACCATGATTAACCCGGAGAGGCAAATAATGTCTCTGCCCGCCATACATCCGTCGGCCACGCATCTGCTTTGCCTGCTGAATCGGTATTCGGCGCTGGCCCTGAGTTATCAATATCGCACCGGCAACCACCAACACAAACGCCGCTATCAGGAACAATATCTTCGCCGGGCCTACAGTACCAGGTGCTGCGCCGAGTTTAAGGTCAACATTCTGCCAAAGTGTCCGGATTGCCCAGGGCATTCTGGATACAATGCCGGCCATAATTATCAAACTAATACCGTTGCCTATGCCGTATTCATCTATCTGCTCGCCAAGCCACATCAAAAAGATAGTACCGGCCGTCATACCGACAACCCCCATCATTATTGCCTGACGATACATGCCGGCATAGGTCAATCCCTGCCCACCTAATAACTTCATAAACATTACCGACTGGACAATACATATCAGCACAGTCAGATAGCGGGTGTACTCCTGTATCTTTTTGTGGCCTGTTTGCCCTTCCTGGCGCAGCTTCTTCAAAGCCGGAACAACCTCACCTAACAGCATAAGAATAATCGAAGAGGTAATATAAGGCATAATCCCGAGGCCAAACAAGCTGCTTTTACGGAGGTTTCCACCTGTGAACATCTGCATGTATTCTGCAGCTCTGCCCAGGGGACTGTCCGTGTCTCTTGAACCGGCAATTTTCTCTATAGCTTTCGGGTCAAAGCCGGGCACGGGGATATGAAATCCGATCTTGTATATTATCAGCAGCGCCAGAGTAAAAAGAATCTTATTGCGCAGATCAGGGATCTTGAATATGTTAATTACAGTTCCAAGCATTATTTCCTGTCCATTATTCTGTTTCCGCCTCTGGGAAGCGAATACACCGGTTTTCTATTTCCTTCCGCATGATAGAATATGCGGACAACAATCAAATAATTTTTGCAGTGCCACCGGAAGCCACAATCTTGTGCTCTGCCGCCTTGCTGAATTTGTGAGCTGTTACCTGCAGCTTCTTTGTAAGGTCTCCCATGCCGAGAATTTTGATTTTGCTTTTGGTGCTGTTAATCAGTCCGACGCTGGATAATTGCTCTACGCCAACATCAGCACCATCCTCAAATCTTTCCAGTTGTGAGATATTTACGATTTCGCAGCGTACCGCAAAATTATAATTATTAAAACCTCGTTTAGGCAGTCGTCTAAATAAAGGCATCTGACCGCCTTCAAGAAGCGTAACAGAAGTCGAGCCCGCTCTGCTGCCAGCACCTTTGTGACCTCGGCCACAGGTTTTTCCGTGTCCACTGCCAGAACCCCTGCCGACACGTCGCCGACGCTTATGTTTACCCACAAGAGATGTTATTTCATGATTCAACATTAAAATCACCCGATCGTTAATCAGCAACCATTAAGCATTAATTGCAACACCACGAAGAGATTCAACCATTTCCTTGCTGCGCAATTTCAACAATCCGTCAAGTGTAGCTTTGACCACATTTTTGGCAGAAGTACTTCCGTAAACTTTTGTTAGAACATCCTGTACACCGGCATATTCGAGTACAGCTCGAGCACTGGAACCCGCGATAACCCCGGTACCGGGACTGGCCGGGACTAACGCAACCTTTGTGGCCCTGTATTTGCCGTTTACTGCGTGTGGGATTGTCCGGTCAAGCAAAGATATCTTGTGCAAAGATTTTTTGGCGTCTTTTATACTTTTCTCGACCGCCTGCGGAACTTCATTAGCCTTGCCATAACCGACACCGACCGTACCTGACCTGTCACCGATCACAACTAACGCGGCAAAACTAAATCGCCTACCGCCCTTCACGACTTTGGCGCAGCGAAACACCTTTACAACCGTATCTTCCAACGGTTTTTCTTCCTGAGACGAAAGTTTAACTGGTTCTACTGCCAATTTATTCTCCAAACATTTTCGTATTTACTATGTTGTTAAAAAACCAGTCCGGCTTTTCTTGCCCCTTCGGCAAGCGCCTTGACTCTGCCATGAAACTTATATCGATTTCTATCAAAACGAACGCACTTAATACCAACACCAAGTGCTTGTTTTGCAACCGATTCTCCTATAATTCCGGCAGCTTTTTTATTACCGGCATTGGGCATTTGATCCTGCATGCCTTTTGTCCTTGTACTTGCCGAAGCAAGTGTCGCTCCCGCAACGTCATCTATAATCTGAGCGTAAATATGCCTGTTTGAGCGGAATACCAATAATCGAGGCCTGTCCGGAGTCCCAAAGACTTTCTTCCTCACATGATATTTGCGCCTTAGTGCTGCCTTTTTCAATCTGTCCGTTTTCATTAAACTAAATCCCAATTATGCCGATCCGGAAGCAAATGCTTTACCGACCTTACGTCGTACATGTTCGTCGGCATAGCGGATACCTTTTCCTTTATAGGGTTCCGGCGGCCTTATCTTTCTAATATCTGCGGCGAATTGTCCCAGCAGACATTTGTCCGTTCCCGAAAGCGTAAACCTTGCAGGCACATCATTACCCCTGGTAGCACCGAGTTCGATATTAACCTTTACACCCTTCGGTATTACCAACTCTACAGGATGGCAAAAACCTATCTGAAAAGACAGCTTTCCACCCTGCTCTTTGATATTATAACCGGTGCCGAATATTTGCATTTGCTTCTCAAAACCTTTACTGACACCGGTAACCATATTGGCAATCAAAGAACGCATAGTGCCATGTAGCTGCTTGTTCTGGCGGTCCTTAGGACGTTTATTTTCGACTAATATTTCCCCCCCGGCTTCGTCAATTTTAACCTTTATCCGAGGATGACAGTCCATCTGGAGCTCACCAAGTGAGCCTGAGACCTTGATACATCGGCCTTTCAGCTCAACCTTTACGCCTCCAGGTATATTAATAGGTTTATTTCCAATACGACTCATTAGCTTACCGTACAAAGTATTTCGCCGCCGACTTTAGCTTCGCGGCAGCTTTTGTCACTCATTACACCTTTACTTGTCGAAACAATTGCTATACCCATACCGGCTAACACGCTCGGTAATTTGTCAACAGACGAATATATTCTTCGGCCGGGCCTGCTCGTTCTTGCTATTTCATTGATAATAGAATTTCCGTCCTGGTCATACTTTAACGTAATCCTCAGTATTCCCTGCTGGCCATCGTCGATTCGGTCGAAATCCTCGATGTAACCTTCCTTTTTCAAAACAGCCGCTATGCCTTCGCAAATCTTTGACGCCTTTATATTGACCTGCTTTTTGTTTATTCGCGCAGCATTGCGAATTCTCGTCAACATATCAGCTATTGGATCACTTAAACTCATAATTTCGTGCCTCAAGGCTTGGGGCATTTTCGTGATTAAATTCACGATTTTACCAACTGGCCTTTCTAACTCCCGGTATTTTCCCTTCATTCGCTAACGTTCTAAAGCAAATCCGACAAACTTTAAACTTGCGATATACTGCCTTGGACCTGCCACAAAGCTGACAACGCGTATATTGTCTGACGCGATATTTTTGTTTTTGTTCTGCCTTGATTTCAAGTGCTTTAGTTGACATTCATACGCTCCAATTTCTCGTTTCCGAGCTTAAGCTTTATTCTTTATTTACTGCTTCTAACCCTTTGAACGGCATACCAAAGAGCTGAAGCAGTTTCCTTGCCTCTTCGTCGCTCTGTGCCGTAGTTACAAAAGTTATGTTCATCCCCTGCTGAAATTCCACTTTTACCGGGTTGATTTCAGGAAATACGCTCTGTTCAGCCAAACCCATCGAGTAATTTCCTCTGCCGTCAAAACTCTCCGAATTAAGCCCCCTAAAGTCTCGTACCCGTGGTATTGCAAGACTAATGAGCCTGTCCATAAATTCATACATTCTCACGCCGCGGACAGTAACCTTCAAACCGGTTTCCTGACCTTCACGAACCTTAAAGTTCGAAACACTCTTTTTCGCTTTACAGACCAATGGCATTTGGCCGGTTATCATCATTAAATCCTTTTTGGCTAATTCAATGAATTTCTTATCCTGCACCGCCTTGCCAACGCCCATAGAGACAACGACCTTTTTCATCTGCGGTACAGCCATAGGATTTTTATAGCTGAATTCCTTTGTAAGTTCCGGAACTATTTTTGACTTATATAAATCTTTCAAACGCGCCATACTGTATCTCGTAAAACGGTTAACCGGCCAATTAAACACCAATTAACAATTAATAATTCACTTTTTAGTTTTCTTGATAACGCCGATTTCGTTACCATCTGTAGTAAGGCGTTTTTTACCGCCATCCTCACTTACCTGATAACGTACTCTGCTGCCTTTCGAGCTTTTCGGATTCACCGGCAAAACATTACTTATATGTATCGGCTGCTCAACATTGATTCGGCCTCCCTGCGGATTTTTCCGCGATGGCCTTACGTGCTTTTTGGCTATGTTATGACCCTGAACCACTACGCGATGCTTGTCAAGTATCACACGCAGAACTCTGCCAGTAGCACCTTTGTGGTCACCGGCTATTATCTCAACCATATCACCTTTTTTTATATGCGAAGCCATAAATACCCAAACTACAATTCAACATTCCTTACACTACCTCGCTTGCCAGCGAGATAATCTTCATATAATTTTTTTCGCGAAGCTCGCGAGCCACCGCACCGAATATTCTTGTTCCTATCGGATTGCCATCACCGTCAATCATCACTGCGGCATTGCTGTCAAATCTTACATAGCTGCCATCGGAACGTTTCACCGGGCTCTTGGTCCGAATAATAAGACACTTATGCACTTTCTTATCATCCAACTGGCAATTGGGAAGCGACTTTTTTATCGCAACACAAACAATATCTCCCACGCTTGCGACCGGACGGGTCTTCCTACCCCGAGATCCGCCTCTTCCAAGAACCTTTATGCACAACGCAGACTTTACGCCTGAATTGTCTGCTATATCCAACATTGTTTCCTGCTGAACCATATTATCTTCTATCCCAACTCAAACTTCAACTGCTCTCTGGACAACCTTGACAAGACGCCAACTCTTGGTCTTGCTGCGAGGCCTGCACTGAGTAATTTCAACCACATCGCCAACACCACTCTTATTGTGTTCGTCGTGAACACCGATTTTCGTTCTGCGCTTGATATATTTGCCGTACTTTGGATGCTTGACTTTGAAGTCAATGACTACCCTGATGCTCTTGTCGCCACTGTTGCTTACTACCACGCCGGTTAAAGTTTTTAATTTTTGTTCCTGCATCTTTGTTTTCCGACTCATCAATCGTCTGCGGATAAAACGTTACTTTTTTCCCGCATTATTGTTTTAATTCTTGCGATATCACGCTTGACATTAGTAACAGCTTTGGAGTTCTCCAGCTTTTCCGTAACTGCCTGTGAGCGCAGATCAAATAAATGCCTCTCAAGCTCTTCAAGTTTGTGCTCAAGCTCATCCTGACTCATCTCTCTGTAATGCTGCGCTTTCATTCGAAGAGTTCCTTTACAATGAATGTCTTCGTTTAATAAATCTACACCTAATCGGCATTTTATGAGCAACTCTGAGCAGCGCCTCTTTTGCTACATTCTCAGCTACTCCGCCGATCTCAAAACAAACCTGTCCGGGCCTGACTCTGGCAACCCAGAACTCCGGCTCACCTTTACCTTTACCCATTCGAGTTTCGAGCGGCTTGGAACTCACCGGCTTATGCGGGAATATTCTGATATAGACCTTGCCTTCGCGATGTAAAAAGTGAGTCGCTGCTACTCGACCGGCTTCAATGTGTCTTGCCGTTATCCAGCTCATTTCCAAAACCTGTAAACCGTATTCACCGAACGCAACAAAATTGCTTCTCGAGGCATTGCCCTTCATTTTGCCGCGTTGGCTTTTACGATATTTAACTCTTTTCGGCATCATTGCCATTTTTTTTTACCCTTGTAAAACTCGTATTTAAGATATTACTATCATGCCGACAAAACCGGTTTTTCAGCTTTCTTTTGTTTCACCCGGCTCGGCCTTGGTCGGCTCTGCAAGCGGCACTTTCGGTGCAGCAGGTGTTGCAGGTGCAGCAGTAGTTCTACTGCTTCTCTTCGGAGCCCCTTGGTTTTTCCCGCCACCTCTTGTTGACGGACCCATCCGCCTTGGCGGACGGCGACGATGTTGGCTCGGAACAATTTCTTCGCCGAATTTGCCTTTATAAATCCAAACTTTTATACCAATGGCTCCGTATGTCGTTCTTGATGTTGCCACAGCATAATCTACATTGGCGTCCAATGTATGCAACGGGATACTGCCAAGCTTCTGAGTTTCCTTTCGGGACATTTCAGAACCGCCCAGCCGGCCCGCGCAAATAATCTTAACTCCTTTAGCACCGGCGTTCATTGCAGATTCACAATATTGTTTCATCGTACGCCTGAAGGAGGCCCGCTTGCTTAGCTGTTCAGCAATCGCCTCAGCAACCAAATTAGAGTTGAGTTCAGGGTCTTTTATCTCGATGACGTTGACACTTATCTTTCGGCCGGTTAGGTCTTCAAGCTCTTCACGCAGCTTATCGACTTCACCGCCCCTTGGGCCAATAACCACTCCGGGCCGAGCGCTGTGCAGTGTTACTTTCACTTCGTTGCGCGTCCGGATTATTTCGGTCTTTGCAACCGCACCTTTGGGCATACGACGGTTAAATCTATTGTCAACATACCGGCGAATCTTCTGGTCCTCGACAAGAAAATCCCCGTAATTGGCCTTTGTAGCAAACCATGTACTCTGCCAACCAAGCGTTATTCCTGTCCTGAAACCTATTGGCGATACTTTCTGGCCCATAATTTCGTATCTCGTATTTAGTTTATACTTGTGTTACTGTTATATGTATATGACAAGCTTTTTTGTGAATAGGATGCGCTCTGCCCCTGTCTTTCGGTATCCATCTTTTCGTACCGATCCGAATTCCCGCATCATCGATCCGGGCAGAGCATACATAAAGTTTATCAACGTCAACCTGCTGCTCGTCGGCATCAGCAACTGCACTTCTCAAAACCTTATCAATCATCGTTGCAGCACGTTTTCTCGTGAACTTCAGGATATCCATTGCGTCCTGAACACTCCGACCGACTATCAATTGAGCAACCAGACGGGCTTTGCGAGCCGACATCGGTGCATATCGATAAGACGAACGCCAGTCAGCTATATCATTTATTTCGACAGACAAGGCGCTCGCCAGGCGATTAATATCATCCGCCCGCGGTTCCGGTTTGAACAGACCCTTTTGCCAGTTCTTAATAGCTGCAACCGCTTGCTTTTTATTAAGCCTGGCTCCGGTAAGTCTATCGGCCATCTGCCCGATATCCATCTGTCGCTGCCGGCAACATTCTGTTAACTTCTCAGCACTTAACATAATTATCTCAAATCTGGCTTAACGAACATCGCTTCACGCATATTACTTTATCTTCTTACTCGAATGTCCCTTAAACGTCCGTGTGGGCGAAAATTCACCTAACTTATGCCCAACCATATCCTCGGTAACAAATACTTTATGAAACATCTTGCCATTGTGAACCATAAACGTAAAGCCCACGAACTCCGGGACAATCGTACATCTTCTTGCCCAGGTCTTTATCGGCTCGCGAGAACCGACGGCAATTTGCTTATTGACCTTGCCAAACAGCTTGTCGTCAACGTATGGTCCTTTTTTAAGAGATCTTCCCATTTCTCGTATCTCACATGGCGCGCGTTTTTCGCACGACTAAATCATATATTCAGTTGTTTCTGTCGTTTACTTTTACGTCTGCGAATTATCCTCTTGTTACTTGGATTTCGCGGATTTCTGGTTTTCCCACCTTTTGCAAGCACACCGGTAGGCGAACAGGGATGGCGTCCGCCGTTTGCTCTGCCTTCTCCACCACCCATCGGATGAGCGACCGGATTCATGGCTTTTCCCCTTACATGCGGCCTGATACCCATATGCCGCTTCCGTCCGGCTTTGCCAATCCGTACATTCTGGTGATCGGGATTACTAACCCGGCCGATTGTTGCCCTGCATTCCTTACGAATCATCCGCATCTCACCACTTGGCAAAATGATGCTAACCCAATCACCTTCTTTTGCCACGATCTTTGCGGCGTTGCCGGCGCCCCTGACAAGCTTTCCACCCTGGCCGGCTCTCATTTCGATATTATGGATCTCCATACCGGCAGGAATGGCAGACATAGGCATCGTATTACCAATCTTAGGTTCGCAAACCTGTCCGCTTTCCACCTTGTCTCCGGCCTTTATACCAAGCGGAGCTAATATATACCTCTTTTCGCCGTCGGCGTAGTGCAGCAGGGAAATAAAACAATTCCTGTTGGGGTCGTATTCAATTGTCGCTACTTTTGCCGGGATGCCGTCCTTCTTACGTTTGAAATCGACTATGCGGTAAATCTTTCTTGCACCACCGCCCCTAAAACGAGTGGTGGTAACACCATAATGGTTTCTACCGCCGCTCTTTTTGATGCGCTTGCAAAGCGACTTCTCAGGCTTGTCGTTGGTCAACTCGGCATAATCATTAACCGAACTGTTTCTTCGACCGGCACTTGTTGGTTTATAAATTCGAATACCCATAACTCGTATCTCGTATTTAGAACAAATCTATATGAAATTCAGGATCCAGAAATACAATAGCCTTTTTCCAGCTTGATGTCTCTCCAATCGCTCTGCCTCTGCGACGTTGCTTGCCTTTGCGGTTGGCTGTCCTAACCTTTTGGACCTTGACATTGTATATTTTTTCAACAGCGTTTTTTATCTGCGTCTTATTGGCTCTTTTATTTACTTCAAAAGAATAGGCACCTTTTGTATTTGCAAAGTGCATCCCCTGTTCTGTAACCAAAGGCCTAATTATTACATTATAATTATCCACACTAATACCCGTTAATTTTCGCTTGCCTGCTCTCGGTTCAAAACATCTAAAAACGCCTCTTTTGTAAACAGCATTTTGCGATGGCGGCAAATATCACCGGCGTTCAATTCACTTACAGGCATAACATTCACCTTTGGAATATTATTAGCTGATTTGTAAAGATTTACGTTTTCAGAGCTAACCGTTACCAGACAACTGCGGTCAATTTTTAAGTTGCCCAAAATACCTGCAAAATCTTTTGTTTTTGGTTTATCAAAATTTAGTCCGTCAACAACCACAACATCACTTCTTAAAAGCTTTGCCAATATCGCCGAGTCCCTGGCTAATCTTCTTTGCTTTTTCGGCATACTTTTACTGAAATCCCTTTGAGTCTTGGCAAAAGTAACACCGCCACCTTTACGTTTACCGGTTCTGATATTACCAACCCGGGCATTTCCGGTTCCCTTTTGCCGAAAGAGCTTTCTGTCCGAACCTGCCACCATACTTCTGCTCTTGGTGGCGGCAGTCCCCACACGCTTGTTCGCATGATACATAACAACGGCCTGCTTAAGCAGAGAATATCTGACCGAGCCGCCCAAAACCGCTTCATCAACTTTCAAGCTTTCGACTTCCTGACCATCTGTGTTGTAAACCGCCAATTTAATCATTTTTCCAGGTATTCCATTCTCCCACTATTTAGGCTTTTTTTGCGCTGCGTACAATGCAATAACCACCGGCCGGGCCGGGCACAGAACCCTTGATGATTAACAAGTTCTTCTCTTCGTCCACTTCTACCAACCTGTGGTTCTTCATTGTAACCCGACAGTTACCCATATGCCCTGCCATTCTCTTCCCTTTTTTAGGGCCTGCACCGTGACCTGCGTCACTGGAATAACTCGCTATCGAGCCGGGCGCTCTGTGTTTTCTTTCCGTGCCGTGCGATGCCGGGAACCCCCCGAAACCGTGCCGCTTCATCACTCCGGCAAAGCCTTTACCCTTGCTGGTGCCCACGACATCGACGTATTTCTCTTCCGCAAACACAGAAACCGTCACAGAATTTCCAACTTCGTACTGCTGTTCGGCGCCTTCGTCCAAACGCATCTCTTTGATGAACCTCTTTGGGGTTGTGTTGGCTTTTTTTGCATGCCCGATTTGCGGATGCTTCCTGCGGGCGGGCTTTATCTCATCGTAACCCAATTGAACAGCATTATAGCCGTCAGTTTCAATCGTTTTCACCTGCATAACCTGACAGGGACCGGCCTGTATGACCGTAACCGGCACTAAGTTACCCAAATCGTTATATATCTGGGTCATTCCAACTTTTTTTCCTAACAACATTGCCATTTCTTTATATCTCGTATCTGGTGATTCGCTTGGAAATATCAGGCTTTTATCCTTACAAAAACTCCCGCCGGAACTACAAGGCGGTTCAACACTTCAACCGTTCGAGCGTTGGCTTCATGAATATCAATCAGGCGTTTATGAGTCCTCAACTCGAACTGTTCACGCGATTTCTTGTCGATGTGCGGACTCCGCAAAACAGTATATCTTTCAATACGCGTCGGCAGAGGCACGGGACCACTAACACGAGCATTGGTCTTTCGAGCGTGCTCAACTATTTCCTTGGCGGACGCATCAAGAGCCCTGTGGTCGTAAGACTCCATCTTAATTCTTATTCTTTCAGTGTCAGCAGCCATAAAGTTCCTTTACTCAAGCCGCTAAAGGCTCGAAGTATTTCAACTTATACTACAAAAAAACATAAAATCCAATTTTAGACTACACTACTTCTGCTATCATTCAAACGTATTTTGTTTGATTTTTGGCAGGAAAGGCCCTTGTATCGATTATTGATTACTCAAATGTTGTTTTCGATTTAGTCCTTCAATAACCAATAACCAAATTCGCCTTCCTTAAGAGTTTGGGTTCGGGTTGCAACTGCTACCCATCCAAAGCCATACACCAGCTTTAGGAATACCCTGAAACTAACAGAGTCATAAATCATCCATGACCACAATTATTTGATATGCCACAGCCCAACTAAGGTTTACGCAAAGCCGTCCTTGGCGATGCTCGCTACGGCTGAAAGCGTTGGAAGATAACACATAAAACAATAGCTGTCAACAAAATGTCGATAAAAATATTTAAAAAATAAAATTTTTACACTTTTTTAAAATATAATCTGCTTGGCAATCTGTTCGGGAACCTTCTCATAGCTCAACGGCTCCATCGTAAAGGTCCCCCTGCCCGCTGTTACGCTTCTAATATCGCTGGAATATCCAAATAACTCAACCAGCGGTGCCTTCGCATCAATGACCTGCATATTTCCGTGCACATGACAATCGGTGATTAGTCCCCTTTTTGAAAGCAAGTTACCCTGAACAGCTCCAAAATTAACCTGCGGTACTATTACTTGAAGCCTCATCACCGGCTCAAGTAATACTGGTTCGGCCTTTTTTACCGCCTTTTCGAGAGCAATTGCGGCTGCCTGCTCAAAAGCAAGGCCCGAGGAATCCACAGAATGGAAAGACCCGTCAATTAGCGTAACTTTAATTCCCACAATAGGATAGCCCGATAATACACCGCTGCTCAGTGCATCTTTGCACCCACTTTTAACGTCAGGAATGTACTCTCTCGGTACGGCATCACCGGGGGCCTCGTTTTGAAATTCGTAATCGCTGCTCCAATGGCCGTCATCGGTTAAAAGTGGCTCAACTTTCAGAATAACGTGCCCGTATTGGCCGTGACCACCGGTCTGGCGGACAAACTTGCCTTCAGCCTGTGCTGTTTTAGTGATAGCCTCCTTGTAGGCCACTCGGGGTTTGCCTACTCTAACGTTCACCCCTCTGTCCCTTATCAGTTTATGCTGAAGTATCTCCAGGTGTAATTCACCCATTCCACTGATTATTGTCTGGCCCGTTTCACTGTCTGTTTTGCATTCAAAAGTCGGATCCTCACGCTTTAAGTTGGCCAGTGCATCAGCCAGTTTTGCCTTTTCTGCAGTCGTTCTGGGCTCTATTGACATATTAATAACCGTCTGCGGAAATGTAATACTCGGAAGAGAGACCGGTTTCTTGGGGTCACAAATCGTATCGCCTGTAAGTGTCTGTTTCAGTCCAACAACTGCTACAATATCGCCTGCGCTGGCTGAATCCAAAATTTTTCGTTCATTGGCGTGCATTTCAAATATTCTGGTAATATTCTCCCGACGATTACGATTTGTATTCAAAACTCTGCTGCTTGATTTTAATTTGCCCTGATAAATCCTAAGAAAATACAAATCGCCATGTACATCGCTGGTAATCTTAAACGCCAGCGCAACCAGACTGCCATTGGGATCGCACTTAATCGTTATTTTTTTATCTTCATCATTCGGTTTGTGTCCGGTCAAAACAGGTTTATCCAGGGGGGAAGGCAAATATGCCAGAACGCCGTCAAGCAGCCTTTGGACACCAATATACTTCAAGGCAGAGCCAACAAATACCGGATGAAGCTTGTTGCTCAGGGTCCCTTCTCTGATTGCCCTGTTAATCATCGTAATATCGACCGGCTTATCGTGAACATAGCAGTCCATCAACTCGTTATCATATTCGGCTGCAAGCTCAATCATCTGTTTTCTTTGCCGCTGAGCAGTCTGTTTAAGCTCAGCCGGAATTTCCATTTCTTCGAAAGTCGCCCCCATCTTTTCAGCCTTATAGAAAACCGCCTGCATCTTTATCAGGTCAATCACGCCGGAAAAAGTGTCCTCGGCGCCAATCGGAATCTGCAGCAAAATTGGATTGGCAAGGAGCTTGTCTCGAATACTGTTAATCGTCATCTCGAAATCGGCACCAACTTTGTCCATCTTATTTACAAAGCAAAAACAGGGCAGGTCGTATTTTTGCCCCTGCCTCCAGACGGTTTCACTCTGGGCCTGAACGCCTTCACTGCCATCAAAGACAGCTATAGCGCCATCGAGAATACGTAACGACCTTTCGACTTCAGCGGTAAAGTCAATATGGCCCGGCGTATCGATAAGATTGATTTCATAACCCTTCCAGGGGCATTTTGTCGCCGCTGAAGTGATAGTAATGCCTCTTTTTTGTTCTTCTTCCATAAAGTCCATAACGGCAGTACCATCATGAACCTCTCCCATTTTGTAGGTTTTGCCCGCATAGAAAAGAATACGCTCGGTAACTGTTGTTTTACCGGCATCGATATGAGCCATAATCCCGATATTGCGAAGTTTTTCCAAATTACTCGACATAATTAATATTTCGTCTTTTGTGAGCCGTAACTCGAGCGGTGTATAAAAAAACTGCCACGGTTATTTTCATAAAATTCCGTGGCAGTTACAAACAAAGGTTGTTACCAGGCAAAGTGGGCAAATGCCTTATTCGCCTCGGCCATTCTGTGAATATTCTCCCGGGTGGTCATTGCCGTACCATGTTCATTATATGCGTCTATTAATTCAGAAGCCAGTCGCTGGCACATAGGTTTGCCCTTTTTGCCTCTGGCCGAAGCCAATATCCACCTGAATGCAAGTGATTGCTGGCGTTTGGAGCTTACCTGCATCGGAACCTGATAACTGGCTCCGCCGATACGCTTACTGCGAACTTCGAGTAACGGCTTTACATTGTTTATTGCTTTCTCGAATACCTCAAGAACCTCAGCATCCTTGACATTTTTACCGATGATATCCATAGCATCATAAAATACCTGCTGTGCTGTGCTTTTTTTGCCGTCCAACATCAAACAATTCACAAACTTAGAAACCAGCTTACTATTATATTTAGCATCCGGTTTTAATTGTTGACTTGAAGCCGTAAACTTTTTAGACATTACTTTTCCTCAATATTGGTGACTTATAATTACTTATATATTTAACCGGCTCATTTCGCCTTTTTTGCACCATATTTACTTCTGCCTTGTTTTCGATTAGCTACGCCGGCACAGTCAAGAACACCACGAACGATATGATATCGAACACCCGGTAGGTCCCTGACTCGGCCGCCGCGAACCACAACCGTACTGTGCTCCTGAAGATTGTGGTCAATACCCGGGATATAAGCGGTAACTTCCTTGCCGTTGGTCAGACGAACACGAGCGATTTTTCGCAAAGCCGAGTTCGGTTTCTTAGGCGTTTGTGTCCTTACAATCAGGCACACACCTTTTTTCTGCGGCGAACCCTTGATATCAGATACTCGTTTATGACCCTTCGATTTCGCCCGAGGCTTTCTAACTAACTGATTTATAGTTGGCATAATACTTGTACTGCCTTTCGTATTTTCATTATCGAAACTAATTGATTCCCAGTGCTTCCCTGACGGCGGCATCGGCCTTCGCTTCTGCCTCTTTGGCTTCCTTGAGTTCCTTGGCCTCTTCAAATTCCTTCGGCAGCGGAGCTTCCACAAGGTGCTTAACCTTTATATTCAAATAAGGCTTGAAAGCCGTACCGGCCGGTATCAGGTGACCGAGTATTACATTTTCCTTCAATCCATGAAGCTCATCCACTTTACCCGCCAAAGAAGCCTCTGTCAAGACTTTAGTTGTTTCCTGGAAACTGGCCGCTGCGATAAAGCTCTCAGACCATAGCGAAGCCTTCGTAATCCCCAAAAGCAACGTCTTGGCGGTTGCAGGCTTTGGTTTCCTTCCCGTGGCCCCGGCACCTCCAATCAATTCAACCTTTTCGTTAATAGCGGCCAATTCCTTTTTATCGACAACCTGGCCGACAACTAAATCAGACGCATCCCCAGCATTGGTAATTTTGATACTGCTGGTTAATTTTTCATTCTCTCTTCTGAACACGAATTTATCAACAACCTCGCCCGGCAAAAACGAACTGTCGCCCACAGACTCAATCTCGACTTTGCGCATCATTTGAGAGCAGATAATTTCAATGTGTTTATCGTTAATATTGACATTTTGTGAACGATAAACATTTTGAATCTCAGTAGTCAAATACCTTTGCAGCGCCTCTTCACCTTTTATCCGCAGAATATCATGCGGCACAAGTGGGCCGTCTGTAAGGGCATCTCCTGCTTCGGCTAAATCACCGGTGTGAACATTAAGGTGTCTGTCACGTGGGACGTGGTGCTCTTTTTCCATTCCCGATTCGGAACGTATTATAATCGTCATTTTACCCTTGCGCTTATCACTTCGCAACTCAACCCGACCGCTGATCTCAGCCATTGCGGCCGGATCCTTGGGTTTGCGTGCCTCGAACACTTCGGTAACTCTGGGTAAACCACCTGTGATGTCCTGGGTACCGCCGGAAGCTCTGGGCTGATGGGCAAGCAACTGGCCAGCCTGAACACCCTGACCCTCATCAACCTCGATTCTGGCCCCGGCAGGCAGATAATGAACATCGAGTATCTTGCCTTCCTTGTCTTCGATAATAATTTGCGGATGCTTATCGCCTTTATGCTCGATTACGATGGGTCTGCCAACCTGGCCTTTTCGCTCTTCCTCAATTCCAATCGTCTCGCCTTCAATAACATCAACAAAACGTATAAGCCCGGCCACCTCTGCCAATATTGGCGTACGGTGCGGGTCCCATTGGAATAACACAGATCCGGCGTGAACTTTCTGGCCGTCATCCACCAAAACAATGGCGCCATAAGGCACTTTGAATCGGTCTAATTCCCTTTCTTTCGCATCAAGAATAGCTATTTCGCCGTTACGTTTTAGCGCGACTACCTCTACTTTAGTACCGCTTCGCTTGATGGAAACAGCATTGATATCACGATACTGCACACTTCCTGCGTACGTGGCCTTCTGCTCGCGTTCAAGAATAGCTCTTTCGGCGACACCACCGGTATGGAATGTTCGCAGTGTCAACTGCGTACCCGGTTCCCCGATAGACTGTGCCGCAACGATACCAGCCGCCGAACCTTCTTCAATCAATTTCCCCGTACCCATATCCCATCCGTAACACTTTGCACAAACTCCAAACGGACTGTCACAGGTCAGGGTGCTTCTGATTCTGATGGCATCAAGCCCCAAAGCTTCAATCTTTGCCGCCGCTTCATGGTTTATGACCTCGTTCTCGCGTACAATCATTTCGTCCATAATCGGGTTACGAATATTGTCTCTTGCGGTTCTGCCGATAATAAGCTGTGAAAGAGGCACCTCAACCTGATCACCCCTGCTGACTGTGCTTTTGGTAATTCCCTGCAGCGTCTGGCAGTCTCTTTCAATCACAATCATATTCTGGGCAACATCGATAAGCTTCCTCGTAAGATATCCTGAATTAGCTGTTTTTAGTGCGGTATCGGCAAGTCCCTTACGTGCCCCGTGTGTTGAGCTGAAGTACTCAAGGACTGTCAATCCCTCTCTGAAGTTTGCCTTAATCGGCGTTTCGATAATCTCGCCGCTGGGCTTTGCCATTAGCGCTCTCATACCCGCTAACTGCTGAATCTGATCTACACTTCCTCGTGCACCCGAATCACTCATAAGAAAGATTGGATTGAGGTACGGCTGTCCGTCCTCAGTAGTATCATTTTTAAGCCCTCGCATCATTTCGTTCGTTACAGCGACTCTAGCGTTGGTCCAGGCATCGACAACCTGATTATACCTTTCTCCCTCAGTCAGAACTCCATTATCGTAGTTCTTAAGTATTTTGCCTACTTTCTTTTCGGTTTGTTCGATAATCTGTGCCTTCTTCTCCGGTATTTTGATATCCGTAATACCAAAGCTTAATCCGGCAAGAGTAGCATATTTGAAACCCAAATCTTTTATTTTATCAAGCAGGTCCACCGTCTCGGCCGAGCCCGTGAATTTAAAACAGTCACTAATCACACGGCTCAACATCTTTTGAGACATCGTCATGTTGTAAAACGGCATTCCCGCCGGAAGCATATCGTTGAATATGCATCTTCCGGCAGTTGTTTCAACAATATCAGAATCCTGCGATTCGGATTCTCCAACTACTTTGACGTCATTCAGGCGGACTTTAATTCTATTGTGCAAACCAATTTTACCTATTTCCATGGCCATAATAGCCTCGAAAGCATCCCGGAACAATCTAAACTCTTTTTTCCCGGAAGTATCACGAGGTTCTGCATGCGTCAAATAATAATTGCCCATCACCATATCCTGTGACGGCCCAACCATCGGCGAACCATTGGCAGGTGAAAATATATTGGAGGTGGTCATCATTAAAATATGAGTCTCAGCCTGTGCTTCGACACTTAACGGTAAATGCACCGCCATCTGGTCGCCGTCGAAGTCAGCATTGAATCCCCTGCAGGCCAACGGATGCAGCATAATCGCGTTACCTTCAACCAGTACCGGCTCAAAGGCCTGAACACCCATTCTATGGAGTGTAGGTGCACGGTTAAGCAACACCGGATGCTGATGAATAACCTCTTCGAGTATGTCCCAGACCTGTTCATCACGACGCTCAATCATTCTCTTGGCGCTCTTAATCGTATCTGCCAGGCCACGTTGTTTCAGCTTGCGAATAATAAAAGGTTGATACAGCTCGAGAGCTATTTTCTTCGGTAATCCGCATTGATAAAGTTTCAAATTAGGACCAACAACAATTACCGAACGGGCCGAATAATCCACACGCTTACCAAGCAGGTTCTCACGGAATCGTCCCTGTTTGCCCTTAATCATATCGGTCAGAGACTTTAGAGGGCGATTATTACTACCCAGAACAGAGCGCCTGCAACGACCGTTATCAAGAAGAGAATCCACCGCCTGCTGAAGCATCCGTTTCTCATTGCGGATAATAACCTCAGGAGCATTCAGATCCATCAGCTTCTTTAAACGGTTATTGCGATTGATAATTCTCCTGTAAAGGTCGTTTAAATCACTGGTGGCAAAATTATCTCTTTCGAGCAGAACCAGCGGCCTTAAATCCGGCGGAATGACAGGGGCCACTTCAAGCACCATCCAATACGACTTATTGCTGCTGTTCTTGACCTGGTTGATAATTGTAAGTCGTTTTGTGAGGTCTTTTATCTTTTGCTTGCTGTTTGTCTTGCCTATGGCCTCTCTGAGCTGAGCGCTGACTTCATCAAGTTTGAGGTTTTCCAGCAGAGTTTTGATGGCTTCGGCACCCATACTGGCCTTAAATGACTTTCCGTATTTCTTTTCAGCTTCTCTGAATTCTTCCTCGCTAAGCAGTTGACCGACTTTCAAGGGGCTTTGTCCCGCCTCTGTTACAACATACTCCTGGAAATAGATAATTTTCTCCAGGTCGGCGGATTTCATTGCCAGAAGGTTTCCAAGCCGATTTGGTATAGCTTTGAAAAACCATATATGCACAACCGGAGCCGCCAGATTAATATGCCCCATTCGCTTTCTTCGGACGCGGCTATGAGTAACTTTAACTCCACATCGATCGCAAATTATCCCCTTGAACTTTGTACCTTTGTACTTTCCACAGGCACATTCCCAGTCACGTTCCGGTCCAAAGATTCGCTCGCAGAATAATCCGTCCTTCTCCGGACGATAAGTACGATAGTTGATAGTCTCGGGTTTTCGTACTTCGCCAAAAGACCAACTGCGAATATCATTGGGACTGGCCAACGAAATCTTGACCGAACCGTAGTCATTAATTCGATCGTAAATACTTCCTAACATTTAATGCCCCTTACCATTGTGACACTTGACAATCGATAACCCACTAATTACTTAAAGTGCGATGCTTCCAAGCCGTTTCTTTTCGAGCTGAATATTCAATCCTAATCCTCTTAGCTCATTGCACAATACGTCAAAAGACAAAGGTGTTCCAGCTTCAAGGCTGTTTTGACCTTTTACCATTGATTCATAGATTTTTGTACGCCCCTCAACATCATCGCTTTTCACTGTGAGCATTTCCTGAAGTGCATAAGCAGCGCCATACCCTTCCAGAGCCCAGACTTCCATTTCACCGAATCTCTGTCCACCGGTTCTGGCCTTGCCGCCTAACGGCTGCTGGGTAATCAAACTATAAGGCCCGGTTGCCCTTGCGTGAATCTTGTCATCGACAAGATGATGCAGTTTCATCATATAGATGTATCCAATTGTTGCAAACTGGTCGAAAGGCTCACCTGTCCTGCCGTCATACAATTGAGTCTTGAGGGTTGGCGGCACATTTATAAAAAATTCATCCGCCGGCGGTGCTTCCTTGTTCTCCCAGAGCTGGGCTTTTCGATTGTTCATAAGCTCGTTCGCTTCAGTAGTCAATCGTTGGATGTCATCTTCTGAAGCTCCATCAAACACCGGAGTAAGCGCTTTAAAGCCCAACACCCTTGCCACCCAGCCGAGGTGTGTTTCGAGAATCTGGCCGACATTCATTCGACTCGGAACACCGAGAGGATTCAGCAATATGTCAAGAGGGGTGCCATCCTCGAGAAAAGGCATATCCTCCTCGGGCATAATTTTGGCAATAACTCCCTTGTTGCCGTGGCGTCCGGCCATTTTGTCGCCTATTGAAAGAGACCGTTTAATCGCAACGTAAATTTTTACCATTTGCAAAACACCGCTCGGCAGCTCATCACCGTGTTTCATGCTCTCAATGCATTGCTTTTTTTCTTCCTGAGCTTCTGTAATCTTAGCCCAGAATCTATCCACAATTTTTTGTACGTTATCTCGTAGCGAAGCCGGTTTGACCCACTTGATATTAAAGTTTTCAACTTGCTCATAAATAACATCATCGTCAGCACTGGCACCGACTTTCTGGCGTGTGGATGGATCAATAACATTGACCTCGTACTTTTCATGAATAGATTCGACCATCTGCCTGAATATCATACATTCTTTGGCCTTCATCTGTTTTTGATATTCTTTTATCTGGGCCGCCTGTGCCTTCTTTTGTTCTTCTGTACCCGCGCCACGCCTGGTAAATCGTTCCGTCTTCATTACGACACCTTCGTATCCGCTGGGAAGCTCAAGTGAATCATTTTTAACGTCTTCACCGGCTCTGCCGAATATAGCATGCAGAAGTTTTTCTTCAGGCGTCAGCTCTGTCTTGCTCTTGGGTACAACCTTGCCAACCAAAATATCGCCGGGGCAGACTCTTGTTCCTTCGCTCACTACTCCATATTCATCAAGATTCCGCAGCGCCCTTTCACTGACATTGGGAATGTCACGGGTAAATTCCTCTTTGCCAAGGCGTGTCTCGCGAACTTCTGCTGTAAATTCATCGATATGAATGCTCGTAAAGCTGTCGCCTTTACACAGCTTCTCACTAACGATAATCGCATCTTCAAAGTTAAAACCATCAAAAGAAACAAACCCCACAAGGATATTCTTCCCAAGGGCTAATACACCTTTAGAGGTGCCTCCGCCATCTGCTATGACTTGACCGGTCTTTACCTTCTCACCAAGCTCTATAATGGGTTTTTGATTAAGACAGGTTCTCTCGTTCAATCCAACAAATTTGGCAAGATGATACTCGTCAGTATGGTCAATAACTATCTTTGAGGCGTCAACCGCGGTAACAACCCCGCTTTTTTGAGCACGGACTACCATACTTGAGTTTTGGCCAACGACTTCTTCCATGCCTGTGCCGACCAAAGGCGACTCCGCCTTCAGCAGCGGAACCGCCTGCCGTTGCATATTCGAGCCCATCAATGCCCGGTTTGCATCATCATGCTCTAAGAACGGAATAAGTGAAGCCGATACACCAACAATTTGCTTGGGTGAAATATCAACGTAGTCAACTTCTTCGTCGGAAACCTGTGCCAGTTCTCCTGATTTTCTTGCAAGAACAAAACCTTTGCTAATTCTGTCGCTTTTTGCATCAACCGCGCTCGGAGGTGCGAATATTACCTTCATTTCCTCATCGGCCCGCAAATATTCGACCTCGCTGGTAACCTTACCTTTTTTGACTTTGCGATATGGCGTAAGTAAAAATCCATATTCATCAATTGCTGCAAATATTGCCAGTGAAGCGATCAAACCGATATTTGTCCCTTCAGGCGTTTCAATCGGGCATATTCTGCCGTAATGGCTGATAT
>CAZIAN010000018.1:0-24360 GCA_964537355.1 uncultured Pirellulales bacterium
TTGGTAATTGCATTTTGGGTCAGGCCGAGGAAGTACCCACATCGCTCAAACAAGTAGTAAAGCAAATGTGTCGAGAGCTTGGGTATCATGGCATAGCGGAATTTGAGTTTAAACGGGATGCTGTCACAGGTGAATTCAAACTGATCGAAATCAATCCGAGAAGTTGGTCCTGGATTGGTATTACGCCTGCGTGTGGTGTCAGTTTGCCCAAGATAGCATATTTGGACCTGACAGGAGGTGAGACAGTTCAGTACACTGAGAGCACTGTCACTACAGGAACGATCAAATGGGTAAGGATCCTTGATGACTTTCTGAACTGTTTTTATTTTAACCGGCGAATCGGTTTTCCTGAATGGAATATTGCACCCTTACAGTGGTGGAAGACGGTTCGAGCGAACTATCTGGTTGTAGCAGAATTTGCGTGGGATGATCCACTGCCAGGTTTATACTCATTGTACTTAAAATTTAAGAGTCTTCTATTCAAGCTGGCCCACAAGCTCGGTCTATGGAAATAAGATTGTGATGGAACAAAATAAAATAGATACTTGTTTGGATTACACTCTTAAAGTTCTTCTCGGTGACGAGAGCATTGATGCTTTGAGAAAATGTATTTCTTATTCTGAGTTAGAGCTTCAGAGGGAAAACACTGTTTGTCTGCGTATAGTGCCAAGTGGTTTCTTTGGTGAGGATTATGGCAAATTATCTTCGCTGCCTCCACTCCCTTTAGAGGAAATCGAAGGTACTCCTTTGCTTTATGGCACACCTCAAATCCGATATGAAGGTGGCTGCTTGTGTATTTATGCCGACATCATTGCATCGACATATTTCCTTGTAACCCGCTATGAAGAAATGGTTCGCTGTGATGTTCGGGATGAACATGGTCGGTTTCCCGGTAAGGAGTCCTTACCCTGTCGAGCAGAATTTATCCATCGACCAATAGTTGATGAATATGCTGCTTTATTGCGAAAATGGTTAAGGGAAGCAGGTGTCGATGTGCCGGAACCGAAAAGGCACTCATTAATACTTCCAACCCATGACGTTGATACTTTGCGTAAGTACCAACATGCTTTTCAGCCGCTCAGGTCTATACTGGGTGCGATGCTTGGTCGCCAGCCATTACGAAATATTCCTGAGAGCTTAGCAATTGCCCTGGGTTTAAAGAAGGACCCGTTAGACACATTCACGCAGATGATAGCTTTTGATGCGAACTGTAGCGTTGGATTGGCTCAATCGCCAATGTACTTCTTTATGGCGGGCGGTAAGGGCCAGTTTGATGGTAGGTATAATATCCACAGCAAAGTAGTAAAAAGTACAATTGAACTGGTTCACGAATCCGGAGCGAAAATTGGACTTCACACAAGCTATGAGGCTGGCATTCATCCGGAGTTGATTGCTGAAGAGAAATCGACACTTGAGGATGTTTGTGGTTTTCCAATTCATTGTAATCGTTATCATTTTCTGACTTGGCGCGAAATTGAAAACGGTTGGGCATTAGCAAAGGCAGGGATAAACAGAGATTCGTCATTAGGATATGCAGATGTCGCAGGTTTCCGACTTAGTGTATGTAGGCCTATACCTCTGTTCGATCCAATTAAGATGGAGCCGTTCGGAATTGAGGAACATCCCTTGATTGTTATGGATTGCACGCTGAGCTACGCCAATTATATGAATCTAAATGAAGAAGAGGCGTTTAGTTACTGTCTGAAACTTATCGATCAAACGCGTAAGCATCACGGTGAGTTTGTTATGTTGTGGCATAATACAATGTTTGTTCCGGAGCAGAACAACTATCATCCAAAACTTTATCAGAGACTGCTACACGAGCTGGATTGTGGTGACGAAAATAAATGAATGTAAAAAGAATTCGGAATAGCCTCTATTATGGGGACTGGTGGAGTAGTTACAATAGTTTTCCAGGTTGCTTAATAATTGTGGGTGTGCCCGCTCAAGTTATTTTTAATCGGTGATCAAAAATTTTTTTATGTAAGTGAGAATATTAAGGAGCAAGCCCATTGAATAGGTCTATAAAACTCGTTACTGTAGTTGGAGCCAGACCGCAGTTCGTTAAAGCAGCAGCGGTTAGCCGGGCGATTGCTGCGCATAATGAAAAATATCCTGATTCTACACTCGAAGAAAAAATTGTCCACACCGGACAGCATTACGATGAGAACATGTCTAAAGTATTCTTCGACGAACTTGAGATTCCACATCCGGACTATAACCTGGGTGTCGGCAGTGGTTCGCACGGTGAGCAAACCGGAAAAATGCTTTGTAAGATTGAGTACGTTCTTGTCAGGGAAAAGCCTGACTTCGTTATCGTATATGGTGATACTAACTCAACCCTTGCCGGTGCCTTGGCGGCGGCAAAACTTCATATTCCCGTTGCTCACATAGAAGCGGGACTGCGTTCATTTAATCGCAGAATGCCTGAAGAGATTAATCGCGTCCTGGCCGACCATGTTTCAGGCCTTTTGTTCTGTCCGACTGAAGCGGCTGTGAAAAATCTGCTAAATGAAGGTATTTCGCGAGGTGTTTATCAAGTCGGGGATGTAATGTATGACAGCATGCTTTTCTATGCGAAAAAAGCTAAAACTATCGAGCAGAAAATCCTCAAACAATTTGATTTACATTCAAAATCATATTACCTTGCGACGGTCCACCGCGCCGAAAATACGGACGATATTAAACGCCTTCGAAATATATTTGAGGGATTCAACAATATTTCTGCCTCAGAATGCCCTATTCTGCTTCCATTGCATCCGCGAACGAAGAAGAAGCTTTTGGAACTTGGATTAGTATGCCCCAACGATGTCAGGATTATTGAGCCGGTTTCGTATTTAGAAATGATATCACTTGAGCAAAATGCGCGGGCTATCTTGACAGATTCCGGCGGTATTCAAAAAGAGGCCTACTGGTTTAAGGTGCCTTGTATAACTCTTCGAGAGGAAACGGAGTGGGTAGAAACAGTACAATCTGGGTGGAATGTAATAGTGGGAGCTGACGAACAGAGTATTATTAATGCTGTATCGAGTGCCGATAAGTTACACGCTATTAGTCAAAGAACAATATATGGCAACGGGGATGCAAGCAATCGAATCTGTGAAATCATACAGAAGTAGCAGTTGAAATTGTACCGTCGAGTTATAGAAATAGTGACAATAAAAAAGTCATGAAGGACAAAATGAGCAGATAAATATGATATGAAAAATGTACTGATGCTAACTTATATGTTTTACCCGTGTAATCATATCGCTACACAACGCGTGGCAAAAATGGCAAAATATCTTCCCGAATACGGATGGAATCCTGCGATTGTCTGTCCAAAGTGGACAAAGGAAAATTCTAAATATTTCGATGCGACAATGGTTGCTGAATTTGATAAAAGCAATGTGGCTAAGGCAATAGATTATCAAAATAATTTGAGCTATGGTCCCTTCCGAAAGCTTTTGGCTAAATGCATTTCAAATCCCGATCCAAGAATCCTGGTAGTACGAATCCTTAGAAAGTTCGCCTTATTATTAGAAAAGGATCCTCCGGAGTTCTATTATGGTGCGATTGCTTTTTTGCGGAAATATTTACGAACTAACAGAGTTGATAGTGTTTGGGCTACTGAACCGGTATGTTATACTATAGCGGATTGGATTCATAAGAATTTTGGGATTCCCTGGATTGCAGACTTTCGTGACATTTACGACCAGAAGTGTTTGCCTGAGCTTGCCCGAGGACAGTCGTATTTGAAAAAGATCGAATCGAGAATGATCTCTTCAGCCAGTGTCATCGTGACTGTTTCAGAACCTTTGAAAAAGATACTTCAAGCACGCCATACAACGCCCGTTTATGAGATTACCAATGGTTTCGATCCATCCGATTACGATGGTGAGGTTAAACAAAACCGAGAAATCTTTAATATTGTTTACACAGGTAGGATAATCTTTCCTTTGCGAGATCCGTCGCCGCTATTTCAAGCGTTAACGACTCTAATTAGTAATAATAAGATAGAGTCTTCGAAAATAAGCGTTTCCTTCTATGGCACGGAGTCAGAGCATATATTGGACCAGTTGATAAAAAATAATCCTGCTTTAAGTAATGTGGTGCATAAATTTCCTCGTATTCCATTCAGAGAATCCATAAAAATTCAGAAACAGGCATGTATTTTATTGCATTTGGCGCATGGCGGCCAGAAGGGGATTATGACAGGTAAAGTATTTGAGTATTTGGGGGCGCGGCGCCCAATTTTGTGTATCCCGGGCGATAATGACTGCGTTGATGCCTTATTAAAAGAAACCAAAGCAGGTGTTGTTTGCAGGAATGCTGAAGAAACTGCCGCACAAGTCCTGCATTGGTACGAAGAGTGGCAGCAAACAGGCGTTCTTTCGTATTGTGCTCGAAATGAACAGATTATGAAATATTCCCGTGAAAGACAAGCCGGCCAATTAGCGGAATTGTTGGATAGTATATGTCTTCATTCGGATGTGCCAAAATAAAGTATCTGTGAAACTCACAGCCATTTCGATTTCAACTGGATATGTTTAGGAAGATATTAAAAAGACAGACAGGGATTTTTATATGAAAATAACCTTTATTTTACCGGGTGGTGGCAGGTCAGGCGGTATCAAGTCTACGGTAAAAGCTGCTAATGGTTTGCTGCAGAAAGGTCATAGGGTTCGTCTTTTGGTTAACAGGGGTGGAATAAGCCCCCGAGCAAAACTCCGCAAATTATGGCTGAAGGCACGTTATATCTGCAGTAATGATTGGCTTCATCTGTTCAAAGGGCCGGTGGAGAGATTTTCCGATATACTTAAATGTACTTTTGAAAATAACGAAGTCGTTGTTGCTTCCGGATGGTGGGCAGGTTCAGAAATACGTCGAGTGAATCACGATGGAATTATAAAAGTACATCACGTACGAAGTATGTTGAAAGATGCTGATCAAATGAGAGCAGCATGGGGTGAGAATGTTCCGAAGATTGTAATTGCTTCTTATCTTGAAGAGGTGATTAAAAATATTTGTGGTCAAAAAGTATATGCGATAATCCCTAACGGTATAGATGCCGCGGAATTTTATCCCTCAGTACCGGAGAGTCAAAGAAATGGAGTGGGAACAATATTCGGCAAAAGTTATCATAAAGATCCGGAAACAGTACTTGGAGTTTTAAAACGTCTGAAGACGAGTTTTCCAGAAACGCCTCAACGTGTATTCAGCGTCAACCGGAAGCCGAAGGATATACCCCGCGAAATATTTCATAGACTGCCAAAACTGGAAAAAGCCAGAGAGATATATTCACGCAGTCTTGTTTGGTTTCTGGGCAGCTATTCCGAAGGATTTGGCGTTCCCGTTCTTGAAGCTATGGCTTGTGGGTGTGCCGTGGTGGCAACAGATTGTGGCGGTCCTCGAGATATCATTAACAATGGTGAAAATGGATTTCTCGTGCAAGTTGGCAACGTAGAGCAAATAGTCAGTAAAGTTAAATTACTATTGGATGATGTAGAATTGCGCCAGCAATTTATCCAGAATTCCAAGGACACGGTAAGCAAGTTTTCGTGGGAGAATTCTATTGATAAGTTAGAAAAGGTTTTGTACTCACTTACTAAAACTGAAAACCGTTAAATTCACTATATGATATATCAAACAACAATACTGATAACTGTATTACTTGCAACCTTGTTACTCGTTCTTCCCAAAAAATATTTCCTGCTGCCATTTATTTTGGCAGCCTGTTTTGTTCCGGCTGACCAGCGAGTAATCATTTTTGAATTGGATTTTACGCCACTGCGGTTGCTTGTTCTCGTAGGATTTTTACGAACTATTTTGTTAGGTGAACGGTTAACGTTCAAATGGAACCGTTTTGATAAGCTGGTATTGGCATGGGCGATTTGCGGAGCGTTTATTTACATAATACAGTGGGCAGATATGAGCGCGTTGATTTATAAATGTGGAGTGCTATTTGATGTCATAGGCCTATACTGGCTTTTTAGAATAAACATACGTTCCTGGGGCGATATAAAGTTAGTAACTAAGATGTTCGCTGTTTGCTCTATCGTATTGGCTGTTTTCGTAGGGCTGGAGTGGATAACAGGGAGAAATCCTTTTGAGGTACTGGGCCGGGTGAGAACCTACTTACGTGAGGGGCGATATCGCTGTGAAGCAAGTTTCCCGCATTCCATTATGTTAGGGCTATTTTGGGCTACCATGGTACCATTATTCATAGGTTTTGCAAGGCAGGACAAGCATAAATTGTTGTTTTGGTCGGCAGTAGGGGCAAGTGTTTTTATGGTTGCAGCTACGGCATCGAGCACACCGGTCTTAACATTGCTGGTAGTGCTGATTCTATTATGTGTGTACAAATGGAGACAATATACGGCTCCAGTCGCGTGGGGCATTCTTGCCTCGCTGGTTGCACTTCATATCGTTATGGAAGCGCCGGTTTGGCATTTAATCTCCAGGATAAGTGTTATAGGAGGTTCGACCGGCTGGCACCGTTTTATTCTTATTGACCGGGCAATTAGCCACTTTGGCGAATGGGCATTTCTTGGTTGTCGCAGCACGGCGCATTGGGGATGGGGGCTATCAGATATTACTAACCAATATGTTCTCGAAGGAGTGCGGGGGGGATTTATAACTCTTGCCCTGTTTTCAGTAATGATATATATGGCCTTGAGAACTCTTATACGTCTGGCTACCCAAAACCAGGAACATAAGCAGCGGTTTTTAGTCTGGTGTCTTTTCGTGGCAATTTTAGGACACTGCGTGTCTTTTTTCGGTGTATCCTACTTCGGCCAAATAATGATGTGGTGGTATATGACTCTGGCAATAGTCAGCTTTATTGAAGATAAGGAACACCTCAAGTTTGCAACAAAAATTTCAAACTGCCGCCAAATTTAGTTGATTGTATTTGGGGACAATTTGCAAGTCGCTTATCTAAAGGATTGCACAAGTAAAATATGAGCATTACTGATGTTTCAATTATTGTAGTTAATTGGAATACACAGGATATTCTCCGAAACTGCCTTAAGTCGATATATGAGCAGGATGGTGAAGTCGCTATTGAGGTGATTGTCATAGACAACGCCTCAACCGATGGCTCGGCCGAAATGGTCAGGAAAGACTTCCCGCAGGTAATCCTCATTGAGAATTCTGAAAATCGTGGTTTTGCGGCCGCTAATAACCAGGGAATAGCTGAAGCCAGGGGTCGATATGTTTTGCTACTTAATAGTGATACGGTAATATTGGACAAAGCTGTTGAAAAAACAATTTCTTTCGCGGAGGCACATCCGGAAGCTGCAGTTGTTGGCTGTCGCGTTCTCAATCCGGACCGTTCATTGCAGCCGACCTGCTTTATGTTCCCCTCTATATTGAACATGCTGCTCTCAAGCACTTACTTATATAAACTCTTCCCGAAGAATAAATTTTTTGGACGTGAACGAATGACATGGTGGAACAGGAATGACATAAGGGAAGTGGATGTTGTAACCGGCTGTTTTATGCTTGTCCGGCATGAGGCGATTGAGCAAGTCGGTACAATGGATGAGCGGTTCTTTATGTATGGTGAAGAAACGGATTGGTGCTATCATTTCAAACAGGCCGGCTGGAAAATTATATTCACTCCGGCAGGTGAAATTATACATCTTGGCGGCCAAAGCAGCAGACAAAAACGATGTGAGATGATACTGCAATTGCGTGGCAGTATATTGCTCTTTATGAAAAAAAACAAAAGTTTTTTGACATATACTGTGGCGTGCCTGTTGGTGGCACTATTTTTCTTCCTGAGAGTTCCTTATTGGCTGGTCAGGGCGATGTTTTCGTGCAATAGCAAAAGCAATGACATTTTAATCGCGCGAACATATTTAACTGGAGCCTGCAAAGCCCTGTTAGGGGCTGAAAATCTGTGTTAAAAATGAACAGCAATAATAAACGAATCGACACTATATGCTTCGGCAGTGAAGACTGGTGGTACCATAATCGTAGCCACATCGATATGCAGTTGATGCGACGGTTTGCCCGGATGGGGACGGCTCTTTACGTCAATTCAATCGTTATGCAAAAGCCCAGCCTGAAAAAGAACACCGGGGGTGGCAAGAGTTTTACTCATAAATTGGTTCGCAAAACAAAAAGCATACTCCGTGGTTTGCGCGAAAGTGGGGCAGGCTTTTGGGTATATAGTCCATTTGCACTGCCGGTGCATCATATTTCATGGGCTCGGTCTTTGAATGAATTACTTTTAAGAAAACAAATAGAAAAAATCATACGAAAGCTGGAAATACACGAGCCGATCATTTTGATTGCCTGCCCAACGGCAAGCGATATAGCTATCAATATGAAAAAGGCAAAATTGATATATCTGAAAACCGATGTGTATGAAGAATTTCCTAATGTTGATATTGAATTAATTAGAAAGCATGACCTGAGATTAAAAGCTATTGCTGATCTGACAATATTTGTAAGCAGGGCTTTGTATGACGAGGAATTTGGTCAATGCAAGGACGCGATTTATCTGGACCATGGTGTTGATTTCCACTTGTTTGCATCGGCAGAGCAGGACCCCTACAAACCTGAAGACATTGCCGAGATACCCAAACCGATAGTAGGGTTTTTCGGTGAGATTGCCGACTACACGGTAGATATAGGTTTTATTGAGAAAGTAATAGATTATTTACCTGAGAAATCTTTTGTATTTGTTGGTGAAACATCGGCAGATTGTTCCGGCTTAGTTGCGAAAGATAATGTATGGATGCTGGGTAAGAAGCCCTATGAAGAAATTCCACACTATGGTAAATGTTTTGATGTGGCAATTATGCCATGGCGGCAGAACCGGTGGATTGAGTTGTGCAATCCAATAAAGCTCAAGGAATATTTAGCATTAGGCAAGCCTGTGGTTAGTACGCCTTTTTCTGAATTGCAGAGCTTTCACGATGTGGTGGACGAAGCAAGAAACCCGGAAGATTTTGCTGAAAGCATCAAAAGAGCAATATCTGAGAATAACTCTGAGCTCATTTCCAAAAGAAAAGATAAAGTAAAGAATGAATCCTGGGACACCAAAGTAAAATTGGTGCTTGAAGAGTTGTATGGCTAAAACCATTACTATTATCGGCACAAAAATAGATAATATAACTTTGGATGAGGCAGTATCTACTATTATTAAATGGATAGACAGCCACGACAATCCGCGATACGTTGTGACTCCAAATGTTGATCACATTGTAAGATTACAACATGATAACGAATTCAGAAACATATACCAGAACGCCGATTTAGTATTAGCCGATGGAATGCCTTTATTATGGGCGGCAAAGTTCTTGGGAACTCCTCTTCATGAGAGGGTATCCGGATCAGACTTATTCATAAAGTTTTGTGAAACTGCGGCAAGGAAAAAGTGTAGATTGTTTTTCTTAGGAGGGAATCCAGGGGATGCACAAAAGGCCAAAGAAGTCCTTGTCCGGCAGAATCCAGGATTACTCGTCGTAGGTGTTTACTGTCCACTATTTGGTTTTGAAAAAGACGAGCAAGAGAGAAAAAAGATAGTTGAACTAATCAAGGCAGCCAAGCCTGACATAGTTTTCGTTGGATTGGGGGCACCGAAACAAGAAAAGTGGATATATGAACACTACCAAAAAATTAAAGTTCCAGTAAGTATAGGCATAGGTATAAGCTTTTCATTCGCTGCAGGGACAATAAAACGAGCTCCGTTGTGGATGCAAAAAGCAGGCTTAGAATGGCTTTGGCGTACAATGATGGAACCGAGGCGTCTCTGGAAACGTTACTTTATCGATGACATGAGGTTTTTTGGGTTAGTTCTGAAGCAAAAGCTTTTATAGGGATGAAGCCGTTGATACGATTCGTCGTTTTCTGAACAAATTACAGGACTAAAACCGGATAAAATTAGTGAGTAGAAATCAGTCAATAAAAGCTATTATACTTGTTGGCAGTCGTGATTTTGGAAGATGTCCGTTAACATCAGAGCTGCCAGCCGCCTTGTGGCCGGTATTGGGAAAATCCGTCTTGGAACGTCTATTAACTTCTTTAGCCGACCAGGGTATAAAGCAGGCAGCAATCTGTTCCAATGGTAACGGCCCACAGCTTGCAAAATTGATTCAGGCTGATAACCGTTTAGAGTTGAAGTATTTGGACGAACCGCTGCCGGCCGGTACGGCAGGTTGTATTCGTGATGCTGCCGGTGATGAAACAGATGCTCTATATCTCGTATTTTCCGCCAGTATAATATGTCCTCCGGTAATTGATGTATTGGTAAAGGCCCATCGCGAAGGTCAGTCCGATTTGACTGTGATGTTTAATCCTGTAAATAAAAACGGTAAATTACAGGGCGAGCCGGCAGGGATTTATGTTTGTGAAACCAGTATCCTTAAACACATCCCCAAAGCAGGTTACTTCGATATTAAGGAAGGCTTAATTCCTGAAATGCTCCGTGCAGGCAAAACTATTCACGCAGCAACATTGCCAAATCACGCCGGTAATTTTCGAGATCGGCAGGGATATTTATTCGGCATTGCCAATTATCTGAGAGGCAGACCAAAGCTTAATTCGGACTTGAAAGCTCACAAGGGTGACGATTCGCAAACTGTGTGGATATCAGCAAGTGCTAAGGTTGAACCGGAAGCGCGAATTTGCGGTCCGACTGTTGTTATGAATGGTGCCCATATCTCAAGTGGAGCGGTCGTTCTTGGGCCGGCCATACTTGGAAAGAATGTTAATGTCGGTGCCGATAGTGTTCTGGTAAACAGCGTGCTGTGGGATGGTGCACAGGTAGGCTCGAACTGCCAAATCCGACGATGTGTACTCGATCACAACACAGCCTTGCGAGCTAATACCATTGAGGAGGAAAAATCAATACCATTTAAGCGGAAGAAAGTACTTGAACATTTAGCTAACCAGGCCTTAAAAGTAACGCACAATAACTCAGGTAAAACGCAGCATGAATTACAACCACTGTTTTGTAAAATCAACGAAAGATTGCCAAATTGGATACAATCTCGCAAAACAAGATTTGTTCACTGGCTTGCGGGTGTTCTGATTCTAATAGCCTTTCTCTGGTGTTATAAGGCCGGCCTTACGGATCTTTGGAATCTTTGGCAAAGAAGTGATGAATACTCCAGCGGCCTTTTGGTTCCTTTTCTGGCCGTCTATATCCTGTGGTTGAGGCGTATGGCAATCGCTCAGTGCCAAATCAGACCTGCTATTTGGGGTTTGTTTGCCTTTATAGCTGCTCAGGTCGTCAGAGTTTTTGGACTGTTCAATATGTACAGCTCGGCAGAAAGATTATCCATGGTTTTAACTATTGCTGCCTTGGTGCTGCTTCTGTTCGGCTGGCAGCTTCTTCGAAAAGTATCTACAGTATTATTATTTCTATGTTTGATGCTGCCCTGGCCCAATCGTGTCCAGGCTGCTGTTACGTTGCCTTTACAACAGTGGGCAACTTCATCTGCCGTATTTTGTCTGGAGATGGTAGGTTATGAGGTTACAAGAGAAGGCAACGTTATTGATATTGGTGGTATAAAGGTTGCAGTAGCTGAAGCCTGTAACGGCCTGAGAATGATCACAGCCTTTTTTGTCATTAGTGGTCTGGTTGTGCTGTTGGTGAGAAGAGCGTGGTGGGAAAAACTGGTAGTTCTGATTTCGAGCCTGCCCATTGCCTTGTTATGTAACACCATTCGGTTAGCGATAACCGCGATATTTTTCACCATACTCAAAGGGGAGTATTGGGAAAAGTTATTCCACGATTTTGGCGGATATGCAATGATGCCATTAGCACTTGCGGCTATGGTCGCTGAGCTTTGGCTTTTGACAAAGCTTACCACACTTCCAGACAAGGAAGAAGCTATAATAATCACACGGCAAATGGGCGAAAAATCCCAGAGGCAATAAAAATACACATGGAACCTGCTTATGGCGGGCCATTTCAAAAAACATTGCAAAAAATTGTGATCGAAATCTGATTTAGTATTATAAATCACTGCTGGAGGTATAACAAAAATGAATGATCTAATAAAATATCATGACAATGACCAGGTGATTGAACAAAGCGTTGTTAGCTTTGACTCCCCACATGAATCTTATGGTGAAAACACATCAAACTTAATGCAGGGCATACTGAGGCGCTGGCCCATCGTGTTTCTGGTATTCATTTTAATATGTGCGGTTGGAATTCCGGCAGTGTGGTTTCTGGTTGAGCCTCTTTACACTGTTACTGGTGCTATAAAAGTTGAGCCTGTTCTTGAAAACATCTTAACAGGCGAAGGGGATAGAGGACTTATATCAAATTATCAAAACTTTATGAACACTCAGGCAATTCTAATCACCAGTAACCGGATTGTGCAAGGAGCGGCGGATTACTTGGCAGACAAAAACCTTTCATTCTTTAAAAGTGAACCAACTAATCGTATCATGAAAATTAAACAAAATATAATGAATACCAGCAAAAGTGCTGATCCTGCTGCAGTTTTAAAACAAGCAATATCTCACGAAGTTATCACAGTCGCCCCGGCTAATCGTACCGAACTAATAACAATAACTATGAAAAGTCAAAAGCCGGAAGACGCTCAAAAGATTGTGGATGCTTTTATCAACTCTTATATGGCTGTCGAGGGAAGAGGCTCAATCGAAGATCAGAAACGTAAATTAGAACTCTTGGAAGATGAACGAAATATTCTGGATGATAAATTGAAAGACCATCGAGAAAAAATCAGTGAAATGGCAAAGAAGTTTGGAACCACAAGCCCTGCTGACCAGAAGGAAATTATACAGCAACATCAACGTATTCCCTTGTTGTATGCTGAGCTTGCCAAATTAGAGTCACGCAAAATTAATCTCGATACTCAAGTGAAGTTACTCGAGGATGATCCAGAGCAGGGTATAAAACCTGAAGAAATGATAAGAATTCGAAACGAGTATATAAACTCCAATCCATCAGTACAGGAATTGACTCGTACTATTATTCAATTTGAGCGTGACCTGATTATGGCACAACAGAGTTTATCAGTTGATAATCCGCTTCTTCAGCAAAAACAGGAGCTTATAGATGCATTTAAATTACGCCTTAAAGAAAAGAGTGAGGAAGTAGCTAATGAGTTCGACGTTATGGCCACAAAAGAGGCCGCTAACGCCAGCTTAATAAAACTGCGTGCTGCACAAACTGAGCTGGCACAGACCGAGTTGTATATTGAGCGTCTACATCAGGAGCTGGATAAGGAAGATTTCAAAATGATTGAAGTTGGCAATACGCAACTGGAAATTAAGGATTTACAGTATCAATTCGACCGAGACAAAAAAATGTATGATCAAGTTATTCGGCGCATACAGGAATTGGGAATGGAACGGAAGCGCCCCGCAAGGATTAGTATTGCTTACAAGGCAGAAATTGGCCCTGTTCTTGATAAGCGTGTCAAATATATTATGGCCCTTTTATTCGGAGCACTGGCTTCTGGAGTGCTGTTGGCTTCCCTGATAAACAAATTGGACTTGCGTTTGCAAACACCTGATGATGTTAGTAAACAAATCGGCCTTCGAATAATAGGCACTACTACCAGTTCACACAATATCAAACCATATCTTCTTCCTGAACAAATAGCCGGAGACTACCAAACCATTCGTACCAATTTAGGATTGATAAATGACGAAGGAATACCACGGAAATTGGTAGTTACAAGCCCGGGGATGCGTGAGGGCAAGACCACCTTTTCTGTTAATCTGGCAACAAGTATGTCCAGGTCGGGGAAAAAAGTTTTGCTTATAGACGGTGACTTAAGAAAGCCTGATGTTGCGGATATGCTGGGTATTCCTGCAGGTTCAAGATGTGGGCTGCAGGATGTACTGTTAGGTGAAGAATTTGACAAGGCTGTTTATACTATGCCTTCGACCGGCCTGGATGTGCTGATTGCCGATTCTCAAAGTAGAATCAATGGTTATGAGTTATTAGCTTCTCCAGGGACACGCCAGTGCATTGATATGCTAAGCCACTATTACGATCATGTGATTATAGATACCACTCCGATACTGGCTTTTCCTGAAGCACTTATATGGGCTACGCTTGGAGATGCGGTTATTTTAGTCAGCTACGCCGGCCATACTACTACACCGGATCTCAAGGAAGCTAAGGATCGACTAACTCGAATAAATGTAAAAGTACTGGGCACCGTGTTGAGTAACGTCCAGTCTGAATACAGTTATTTTCGCAGTGATTTGAAACGTGATGCACAAAATGCCAAATCAAGGGGGGGTATCAGGCGAGGAAAGAGAAAGCCATTTGTTAATATGCAAAGTATAGAAGATAATCCGGACGATTCCACAACGACTGAGATGAATCAGCAAGTCGAAGATTAGATTATTATTCTCAAGACATTGGTTATTAATCCGCAAATGAACCTGATTATCGTACACAAAAATAATCCGAGCATTTCATACACAGTAGGTGGCAGTGATAGTTTACTTCGGTTTGCTCTGGCCAACGAGCCTGTTACTGATGTTGTTCTCGATGGTTTAAGCAGATGCTTGCGTTGGAGCCGCAACGGAAAAATCTTTTGTGCCATCCCGGAAGAATGGAACATTGAAATTCATGTGCCAGGATTAAAGACGGTGGCTTATGCTGAAAATGTGACAATCTGCCCGGAGTTTCTGCAAAAGGCTAAGCGAAGATTTTGGCTTGTTATTTCCAATGCTCAGTTTGCCGCTCAAATTGACCATCGATTGCTCAACAAACTGCTGGCCAAAATCAAGGCTGACTTGGTGGCGGTTAATGTCGAGCCGGACCTGTCGGAAAAACGTGAAAAAATGCGATTGACAGCTCAGAGTAAAGTAGCAGGTTTTCGTCGATTATATTATGATTCCACTGAACCAGCTCCCATTTTTAATAATTGGCCTCATTATCTATTTATTAAAACGAGTATTTTTGAGCAGCTTCTTATTGATGGTGCTTTACCTCAATCCTTTTCCACTCTTTTAGACAAGTGCCGATCAAATTCATTGAAGTCATATGGGGCTAATATAGGCGGAATTGTATTTGATTTAGAGACGCAGGAAGGCTTGCTGAACTTTTGCGGGACTGGAATTTCCAAAATGAGAAATTCTAAACTTGAATTTCATAATTCGAATAAAATATCACAGGGTTCAAAATTAATCGGAAAAGTATTATTAGGAAAAAATGTTTATATCGGCCCAAAGACAACAGTGATTGGCCCAACCATCGTCGGAAACAACGTTAAAGTTGAACATGGAGCGGTAATAAACTCATCTATTATTGGCCCTGAAGTCTCAGTACCCCAGAACAAAGTTGTGCAAAACCTAATTGTAAAAAAAACACCGTATGATTGGAAACAGTTAACTACCGCGACTAACAATATTACAG
Organism: uncultured Pirellulales bacterium; assembly: GCA_964537355.1. GTDB lineage: Bacteria > Planctomycetota > Phycisphaerae > Sedimentisphaerales > Anaerobacaceae > NIOZ-UU13. Next base: position 15,353 of record CAZIAN010000018.1, read on the forward strand.
CCTTTAAGTCGGACCGCAAACGACATATCAATGAGAGTTTCCGCTGCTGGCCGAGATTTTCTTACACCGGCAGCTTCAAACGAATTACTGATTGTCTCGCTGCAATAATAGTGCTAATTCTATTTGCTCCTATAATACCTTTCATTGCCTTAGCGACAAAACTAACTTCACCAGGCCCGGTATTTTTTAAGCATAAGCGTCAGGGGCGCTATGGAAAAACATTCAACTGTCTAAAGTTTCGAACAATGAAACTCGGTGCCGATAAGATGCAGGATAAGCTTCGCTTTGTTAGCCAGGTCGATGGTCCGCAATTCAAGATAGATGATGACCCGCGAATCAGTACTGTCGGCAGATTCCTGCGGGAGACATATTTAGATGAAATACCTCAATTCATCAATGTATTACTTGGCCAAATGAGCATTGTTGGGCCAAGACCTTCTCCTGAATCAGAGAATACGTTGTGTCCGTATTGGCGTGATGCCAGATTGTCTGTTCGACCGGGGATCACGGGGCTTTGGCAGGTTTGCAGAACACGCCAGCCAATGAAAGATTTTCAGGAATGGATACATTATGACACCGAATATGTCAGAAATCTGTCACTAAGGTTGGACTTGTGGATATCCTGGAAGACAATTAAAAAACTATTTGATAACTTCGTTAGCCAATTCTAATAACGGGAAAGGATAAGGAAATGCCAAGAAGATACTTTAACTGGAAACTGGCAATTGTTCTGATAATCAGTATTTGTGTTTTGGGAGTGACGGCCTTTGGACTGCGCCAATGGCAAAGAACTCACAGGGCTGATCAGGGGCTTATTCTCGGCAATAAGGCATATGATGAACAAAAATGGGACGAAGCAGTAGAGAATTTTGGTCGTTATCTTGCGATTGAGCAGAATGATGTGCCAATATTACTGAAATACGCCGAGGCACAACTTAAAATCAGACCTTTAAGAAACAGTAATATTGCTCAAGCCATAAATGCTTATCGAAATGTTCTTAGGGAGGACAAAAACAATGCCAAAGCTGCTCTGCAGCTAACTGACTTATATTTATCTCGGTCTATATATATGCCTGGCGAGGCCGAGTTAATTGCCTCGAAATATCTCGACAACAATGATGATCCTGATCCTAAGCTTCGTGAGATGTTGGCCCTTGCAATGGCCAGGCAACGAAAGTTCACAGAAGCAGCGGCAGAATTGAAGGCCATCATACAAGATCATCCTGACCAGATATTAGCCTATGAAATGTTGGGACAGCTTACAGAGCAGCGGCCGGATGATTTCCTGGATCCCAACGACTCCCCCGCACATTGGTTTGATGAGGCGGTAAATAATAATCCGTCTTCGGTCCTTGCATATATCGCCCGTGCCGGTTTCTATCAAAGAAGCAAAGACAGCGTTAAAGCTTTAGCTGACCTGGAATATTCTGAAAAATTGGATTTGTCCGACCCTAATGTGGAGTTACGCCTTGCAACGGAATTTATTAATGCAAATATTCTGGATAAAGCGGAACAACATCTCACGGCTGTGCAATCAGCTTCGCCGACAGATCAGGGTTTGTGGGCAGTTTGGGCTGAACTCGCGATGAAATCGCAGTCGCAGGAAAAGATGCAGAAGGTAGCCGAGACCGGCTTGAAAGAGCTTTCTTCTCAGCCATGGGATTTTATGCCGAAAGCAACAAGATTATTTATCTGGTGCGGCCAGCTCGACCGCGCTGCCGAGTGTATTTCGGAAATGAATCAAAAAGATATCGCACCACCGGAAGTTACTTTTCTGGAAGGTCTTTTAGCCTCAGAAAGGGGCCATCCATTTGAGGCCATTAAATTCTGGAAGGAGTCGATAGGATTGAAAAATACATCTCCGGAAGTTCGATTGGCGTTATCATCAGTTCTTTCCCGCGTAGGTGATACACAAGCAGCACTTCGACAATTACGCACACTGATCTCTGAAAATCCAAATCTTGTTGCTGGACATCTGGCATTGGCTAAGCTGTTGGCGAATACCCGAAATTGGGCTGAATCAGCCAGATACGCCGATATGGCAAAACAACTTCTGCCGGAAAATCCTGAAGCTTCTTTACTGTATTTACAGGCTAAGATGCGATTGCAGGCAGCAGGCTCAGCGGGCGAAATTGCTCAAATGTTACAGGACTTGGAAAAAGTTGCAGGCAATCTTCCTGAGTTCAAACTTTTGAAATTCCAGTATGCACTACAGCAGAGCAATTTCACAGATGCCCAGGCATTAGTAACTCAATTGAAGAAAGACTATCCTTCACAGATTAAAACTACTATGGCTGAAGTTGGATTACTTGTTGCTCAGGATAAGACGGATGAAGCGATATTGATATTATTAAAAGCATTGGATGAATTTCCACAGGCTATTGAACCGGTAGGATACCTTGCAGATTTATTAGACCGGCAAGGTAATAAAGAAAAATGTGAAACAATTGTTAAAGATGCGTTAGAGCGTATCGATCAACCTGTTGCCAAGCGAAAATTAGGGCTGTTGCTTGCAGATTATTATGTTCGATGGAATCAAAAAGATAATGCTTACAAACTTCTTAATACGCTTGTACAAAAACTGCCTGAAGACATTCTTTTAAAACGACGGCTTTTAGATTGTGAACAGATTATCAGCGACCGTGCAAAAGCCCAGCAGCTTGTTGACGATATCGAGTCACTCGAGGGCGAGGAAGGCTGGCAATGGCGGTATGAACAAGCTAGAATCTGGTTTTCGTCCGAAGATTTCGAAGCTCGTTATGTGCAAATTGTTTCACTTCTGCAGGAAAACTTACAGGCAAACCCGAATGACCAGGCAAGCCGTATTCTCCTGGCTGCGACCTACTATAAGTCCGATGAGTTACAACTGGCAATTTCAATATACCGTGAAGCCCTTAGCCGCTCTCCGGATGACCTTCACATAATAATCCCGGCTGTAACTGCTCTCTACAAAGCTAAGGAAGATGAAGAGGCCGAGCGGCTTCTGGAAAAAGCTTCCCAGCAAAAGCTCAATAACCCGCAACTTCAGCAACTGCAATACCTAAGCTACCAAAGTTACCTCAGACGCGATGAGTTAGATTCAGCATCAGATGTGTTAGAGGACTTTATCAGAAATGACCCCAATAATCAAGCTGCCCGTTTAGCCTTTGCAAAACTCAAGATACAACAAGGCCATTTTGACGAGGCTGGAGAAATACTAACTAAACTGAAAATCCAGGCCCCTAACTCACTGCTGGTAGCTGTTGCACAAATACAGCTTAATACTCGTCAAAACAAACCCGCAGAAGCATTGAAACTTTGTCATGAAATAATAAGCAATCTTGACAACGCATATGCTTATATGATTCGCGCCGAAACATACTCTTCTTTTGGACAGACTGATAAGGCGAGAGAAGACTTTGAGCACGCTGCTGCCATCGAACCCAACAACGTTGAGGTTTGGATGGCCAAGAGCAACTTTTATCGTTCTATAGACCAGCCGGATAAAGCTATTGCCGATATACAATATGCGCTGTCTTTGGCCTCGGACGATTTACGAATACAAAAACAGGCTATCTCATTGTTGATAGTGTCAAACGACGCGGACAAAGTTCTTCAGGGAAAGGCTATCCTTACTGAAGCTCTTATATCAAGTCCCAATGATATTGACCTGCGACTGTTCAAAGCTAATTCTCTGTTGATGGAAAATACGGCTCCGGCTATCGAAGATGCTACGCGGATTCTTCAAAAAATAACTGATGACCAACCTGAAATCAGCAGGGCCTGGGTGCTTCTTGGAAATATCTCGCTCAGGAAGAAACAGGCCGAAAAAGCCATGGAAATCGCTTTTCGGGGTCTTTCCCATACACCCAACGATATGGATTTACTCCTGCTGAAAGCTCGTGCCGAGGCGGACAGGTCACCGGTTCTGGCGATTCCGACCCTCAAGGCACTACTTGAGGCGGATCCGAACAATACTGAAGCAACATTACTTCTGGCACAAATATATATTGCCGTTGGCGAGCCTGAGAAAGCAGTAAATTTTCTCGAAGCACAATTGCTCTCTCTCGCCGGTACACCCGACAAGCGAAAAATTAATGTTGTGCTTGCCATGGCGTTGTACAAGAACGGCAATAAGGTGGGTGCCCAAAAGATATTTGACTCTCTACTGCAATCTGAACCAAACGATCCGATTCCTTTATTAACTCAGGTAAGGTTACTCAAAGACGACCGATTATGGAATGAGCTTAGACTAGAGACCTCAAGCTGGTGTCAAAAACATCCTGAAGATAGCCGTACACCTGTCTTTATTGCGACGAACCTGGTGGCGACCAATGATAGTCAGGCCAAAAAAGCAGCAGAGGATATACTTCGAATAGTACTGAGGAATAAATCTGATTCTGTTGGAGCTATGACTCTTCTCGCCACACTATTACAAATTAGCGATCGTTCTGACGAGGCGGCTCTGCTCTATCAACGGGTGCTTGAGCTTCAGCCTGACAATCAGATCGTAATTAACAATTTGGCCTGGATAATGTGTGAAGATAAAGGCATGTTACAGGAGGCACTTCAGCTTGCTCAAAAAGGACTAAAATTATACCCCAACTACGCAGATCTTTTAGACACCCGCGGTGTGATATATTACAAGCTGGGAGAATTCGACAAAGCCGTCGACGATTTAGATAAGTGCATCGAACTCTATAAGAGTGGAACGCCGACGGCTATTGTTTCACGTCTTCATTTGGCAAAAGCTTTTGCCAAACTCGGACAAAAAGACAAAGCTGTTGAACATCTGAACCAGGCTTTGGATATGAACCAGGTTTTGGAACCGGAAAGACGAATCGGTGGTTCAGATCTGGACGATGCACAAACTTTGCTCAAACAGTTACAGGAGGGCAATTAACCATGAACGAATCACCAAATCCGCCAATTGAGAATGTTACCGGCAGTGATTTACGCCGAAAGGACCAGGAAATCATATTGCTTAATAAAAAAGAGTGGTCGTATGTTAAAAAGCGATATAACTTAACACCTCGTGAGTGCCAAATAGCGGAGTTGATCTGCCAGGGTCTGCACAATGGTAAAATAGCTAAATGTTTGCGCATAAGACCCGGTACTGTAAAAACTCACACAAGAAATATTTATCGAAAGGCTCGCGTCAAAAGCAAAATCGCAATGCTCTTAAGGTTTGTCACTGATGTAAAAATAATTTCTTCCCAATATGATCAGACACATTTCACTACAATCTCAGATTAAGAAAATTATCCCTGAATTTTGCCGTCTTATTTCGCTTCGGCTACCGTTAGAATTTGCATAAAGAAAAAAATAATTCAGAAATAAACATCAGCATTTGACGGAAAACTACTTCAATACTAAACTTCGTATTTACTCTTCAATTTGCTGTAATTCTCGCTTGCCAGCGAATCGCATTGTCATTCGTATTCTATAAAACACTTCAAACTACAGTATCTTAGCCCTCCCACAAACAGTTTTGTTTTTATTCTCTCAGCTTCCGGAACACATACTCTCCAGAAACTCCTCGTTTGCAGGATATTTCCTGAGAAGTTTATACAGGGATTCCATGGCTTCCCGTGGCCCGTAGTTCGACAACACACGTCTGAGCGTAGCCAGGCCGCGGCTATGGTCCTGACTGTAAAGCTTGGCTTCCTTTCGTGTGCCGCTGGCCGGGATGTTGATCGCGGGAAAGATTCTTGCCTCGGCCAAAGACCGGTCGAGAACGATTTCACTGTTGCCTGTCCCCTTGAACTCTTCAAATATTAACTGATCCATTCTTGAGCCGGTATTGATCAGGCACGTTGCGATTATGGTAACAGAGCCTCCATTTTCAATATTACGTGCCAGCCCGAAGAGACGGCGTGGTACTTCCAGAATACCTGATTCCAGTCCGCCGCTCATAGTATGACGGCGCGGGTCACTTCGCCGCCGGGGTCTGTTGTTAAACGCTCTTCCCAGACGTGTGAGACTGTCAATTAACAGTACCACCTCACGCCCGCACTCCAGTTCTGATTGTACATGGGCGAGTATAAGCTCGGCCAGCTCGACGTGTTTTTCGGCACCGTGGTCGCTTGTGCTGGCCACCACTTCTACGTCCTCCACAGCTCTGCGAAAGTGGGTGACTTCCTCCGGCCGCTCATCCACCAAAAGCGTAATAATACGGCTTTCAGGGGAACATTGGCGAATCGCCTGGATAGCCTGTTCCAGGAGAACAGTCTTTCCCGCTTTGGGTGGAGAGACAATCAGTTGACGTGTACCCTTACCTACTGGTGCAATGAGATCGACTATGCGCATACTTTCTTGGCCGCAACTGCCCAGGTCAAATCGTTCATTCGGGTCGATTACTGTCAGATCGGCAAAGCGTGTGCGTTTGAGGTAGGTTTCTGGTCGCATGCCCCCGAGGGATTCGATGGATATCAATCTCCGTCCGCCTTTTTTCCGTTCGACCAGACCGGTGACGGCGGCTCCTTCAGCAAGGGCAAAGCGTCGATTCAAATCCGGGTGGACCCTCACCTCGGACTGCCCCGAACGATAAGAACGGTCGGCGGTTCTTATCGCAAACTGTCCTTTGTTGATACGCTTCAGTATTCCAGTAATTGTATCGGTCATCAAAATCTTCCAGGATAATATTTTAAACGGATGGTGTTTAAGGAAACGATCATATTATAGCATCTTTTTCCACATTAACAAGTGGTTGATGATGGTCTTGTGCATTATTTTGTTTTTTACCGATATCTTTTATGAATATGCAGGTGTTCAGATCATACTGTAGTCGTATGGTTTCCGCATCTCACGGGCAATATAACTGTTTGCTTCAGTGTCGCCTATAAACTGTTCATTAAGTGGGTCCCATCTAAGTTTTCGACCCAGGCGAATAGCAATGACACCCAGATGGCAAAGACTCGCGGAGCGGTGACCGGTCTCAGCAGGACAAATAGGAACTTTTCGTGACTTCACGCAGTCGATGAAGTTACCCATATGGTCGTTGCTGAGATATACGTACCTGGCATCGTTGGGAAGTTTTTCAGTGAGAATCCGCCGCTCACTGGCTTTGATGCTGCCTCGAGTAACCCATATCCAGCCTTCGGAGCCATGAAACTTAATGCCGTGCTGCTGGCCTTTGGGATCCTTGACACCGCCGTGCCATTCGCTGGCAGTGGTACTTTTGCACGTGTGGATGATGCCATTGGCGTATGTGTAGGTAACCTCGTATTCACTGGCCGCAGTAAAACCGCCGGGGATCATATCAACCAATTGCCTGCCCTCAATACTGACAGGTCCGGAGCCATCCATTTCCAGTGCCCAGAGGACTATGTCATTGTGATGGGCGCCCCAGTCGGTCATCGTGCCTCCGGAATAATCCCACCAGTAGCGGAAGCTGAAGTGTGTACGTTCTTTCACATATTCGACTTTGGGTGTTTGGCCGAGCCAGAAATCATAATCAAATCCTTCCGGGACAGGCGAGGTTTGAAATGGGCCCTGTCGCAGCCCGGCAGGGAGCCACACTTCGACCTTGTTGATTTTGCCGATTCGGTTATTACGGACTAAATTGCAGGCGAGTCGAAAATAGATACTGCTGCGCTGCTGTGTACCGGTCTGAAGCACGCGTTTGGTCTGCCGTTGGACTTCGACGAGTCGTTTACCTTCATCGATAGTGAGGGTTAACGGTTTCTCACAGTAAATGTCTTTGCCGGCCTTCATTGCTGCCATGGAGACCAGCGTGTGCCAGTGGTCGACTGTACCGCAGATAACGGCATCGACATCTTTCCGTTCCAATAGCTTGCGAAAGTCGGAGTAGCCATCGGTACCAGGGAAGTCTTTGCGGGCATTCGCCAGGTGGCGAATATCAACATCACACACAGCAACAATCTTTCCGTGTCTCTGAGCATTTCTCGCATCGCCCCTGCCTTGTCCGCCACAGCCAATCAGTGCAAGATTAACTCTTTCGCTGGGCGGCAGGGATACTGCCTGCTGCGTTGTCTCTTGAGCAGCACACTCATCTATGAACCAGGAAGGAAGTGATGAAGCGGCGGCCACCGCGCCTGTGGTCTTGAGGAAGCTGCGACGTGAGGTGATGAGGCTCTTGCTTGCCATGATTATCTCCTGAAAAAAACGTATTATATCATTTCATTGCTTATCAAGCTTGATAAAAAAATATATCTGATTAAGGGTGCAGACATCTGTGTATACGAATTACATCTCAATCGGATCTCATAAACGACTGTCTATTCTGCCGGCTGGCGGATAAGAATATATTTCCATGGACATTACTATTGCCCAGACAGGACTTGCACATGCTACAAACAAAGGATATCATAAATGTTCGATTTTGCAAGTGTTTAATCATATTATTCAATCCATGTATTAGTAAGGATCTTCCCAACACTCTGACTTTCTATTAGTGTATGTGATGGTTGGCTGCTATTACATTAAAAAATTCGGGATCTATACTGCATATATGCAGTATAGATCCCGAATTGATGCAAATCTGTAATATCAAATACTCAATCTTAGCTGCTCAAAAGCCGAGCTTATGGCGCCGGTGGATACAGACGAATATCATCGAAGTATAACATACCCGAACCGCCGGCAGTTGGATTGGCCCTGTTACCGACACCAAGTGTAATTGAAGTTACATTGGCAAGGTTCACTCCGAACGCTTGCAGTTCGATATTCCATTCTGTCCAGGAAGATGCCTGCGCTGCATTTGGATTATCATTAGTGACCACCGCGCTGCCATTTAGAACAACATACATCGGTTCTGCAGCGTTGGCCGAACCGCCTCGGTAACATATTGTTAATCTGTTTACACCGTTGACTGTCCAGTCACGATTGGAAGTTAATGTCAAAGTCGCCTCTGACTTACCGACTGCGTTGTCGTATGCAAACGGCATCGACTGAGAACCACTGTGAACGATAGTCTGCTCGGCAAATGGAGGGTTAGTGTAACCGACGACAGAACCGTTGCTGGAAGGATTGTCGAATCCGTCTATCCAGGCCAGATATATCCTGTT
>CAZIAN010000019.1:0-3283 GCA_964537355.1 uncultured Pirellulales bacterium
GGACAATATTTGGATGGGCGTTACAGTTGAATCTGCGGATTATAAGTACCGCATAGATTACCTGAGATACTCAGGAGCAAATATTAAATTCTTATCGCTTGAGCCGTTGTTGAGTGACTTGGGAGAGCTTAACCTTGATGAGATTGACTGGGTTATTGCAGGCGGAGAGTCGGGACCAGGGGCAAGACCAATGGAAATCGGCTGGGTCAGGGATATAAGAGAACAATGCCTTGCTCAAAATGTACCGTTTTTCTTTAAGCAATGGGGCGGTATAAACAAGAAGAAGGCAGGCAGACTGCTGGACGGTGAAACATGGGATGAAATGCCAGTTGGTTTTCAAGATAATATGTATGCCTGATGTTATTTTAAGGCCGGCATATTCAACAATTAGATGATTCTGGAAAGGAGATGAGGATGCGCAGGGGATTTATATGGGCGGCAGGGCTTTTGTTTATTTTGAGCGGTTTTGTTTCGACCGGGGCGGCTTTGGGCGAGGATGTTACGGTGGACGGGGCCCGGCGATATCAGACTATAGAGGGTTTCGGGACGTGTCTTATTGCATGGTCGGGGAGGTTCCGCGAGCTTTACCGCACGGAGGAGTTTCAAAAGATATATGTCGAGGGGGTGGGATTCAATATGCTTCGCGTGAATATGTGGGGGCCGACGTTCGAGAAGCAGACGGAAGACTGGAGGCAAATCCGCTTTGAGGATTTCGATATGGGTGCCAGCGGCGGCCGGGCCCAGATATTCGTCGATTTCGGCAAGGGTATCCTGAAGATAAATCCGGAGATTAAAATCATAGGGACGGTCTGGAGTCCGCCGGCGTGGATGAAGGTGAATAAGTCCATTACTGATAAAAAGTCGGGGTCGATTCGGGCGGGAAGTTATGGGAGTATTAACAACCGCGTCGATCCGACGTATTACCGGCACTTCTGCAAGTGGATGGTGGAGTACGTGAAGCTGCATGAGAAGCTGGGCGTGCCTTTTTATGCCGTAAGCGTCGGCAATGAGGTGCAGTTTACCCAGTCTTTCGAGAGTTGTGTGTGGGACGGGAAGGACTATGTCGCTATTATAATTATGCTTCGCGAGATGCTGGATGCCCAGGGCTATGGCGATGTGAAAATTTTTGGGCCGGAGACGATGACCAGCCATCTTTACCAGGGCGGTACGGGTTCGTATGTCCAAGCGATAAAAGATAATGCGAAGGCATTGGAGGCGCTGGATGTATTTGCCACGCACGGCTATGAGGACGGAGTGAAGGCGGAGATGTCGGCTACTTCGTCGGGCAAGTTTCGGGAGCTTATCGAGGGTACTGGCAAGCCGTTCTGGATAACCGAGGGCGGGACAGGCGGGCACGACTGGCCGGAGCCTATTCGAGAGGGTATCGGTAATGCCCTTCATAATGCGCTGGTGGCGGGGGACTGCTCGGCGTTTGTTCCCTGGCAGATTACGGAGAACAGAAAGAACACGCATTGTCTTATGCTGATGAGCACGTACACGCCGAAGACTTATACGGCGATGCATTACAGCAGGTTTATCCGGCCCGGCGCGCGGCGTATCGAGGCCCGGCCCGGTTTCGGCGATGTACAAGTGGGAGCTTTTGTGCATGAGAAGAATGGCAATGTCACAATCGTGGCCATCAATCCCAGTGAGCAGGCCCAAAGACTGAATCTGAATTTCAGAAATCTTAAGGGATTGACCTTGCTGAAGGTTTATCGTACTTCGGCGTCGGAAAGTCTGCAGGAAGTGGGTGAAGTGGAGGTCAGTGACAATAAGGCGGCTTTTGAGATGATACCCCAAAGCATTGTTACATTCTCGGGTAAGATGAGCAGATGAGATGGCTGCGCATGGTTAGGGCCAGAAGTGCAGGTTTTTGAGTGGTTGGCCGGAGTTGTCGGTTATTCGGAGATATAGACCCCAGTTGAATTCGGTATTGCAGACTTTAACCAAAATTGTGTTTTCGCCTTTTTTCAGTTTTACGGGCAGGATGTCACTGTCGGGTGCGGCGGAGCGTTCGATATTTTTGGAAAGGAGCTTTTGGCCGTTAAGCCAGAGGGTGACGGTATCGTTAGTGCCGAGGCGGAGCTGGGCGTGGCCGGCCTTTGGGCTGATAACTTTACAATAAGCATAAGCGCAGACCCAGTCGGATGGGGAAAAGAATTTTAGAAAATCCAGATAGCCTTTACTGTCAACAGAAGTGGTTTGCCAGCGGACATCATCAACGCTTCCGGGGTAGGGCGCGTTAAAGTCAAGTGTTTGTTCGGGTGGGAAGGTCCGGTTGAAGGTATCGGAGTCTTTGTCACCGAACGGGCCGATGATTTTGAAGGTCTTTGCGAAGTTCAGCATTTGCAGGAAGTCGCCGGACTTATATTGCCTTACCTTTTGGCTTATTTGCTGTAGAGGGCCGGAAGGTGTCCATTTTTCCTGAAGGACGGATTTATAATCATTTAGGTGCTCATCCACGGGGAGAGCTGAATTGCTGACGCTGCCGTATTTAGCTACATCGGCATCTGTGAAGTGCCACCATGTTGCACCGTGGCCGTATATCCAGCAGTAGCGTTTGGCAGTCAGGAGCATACCGGCGTACTGGTTGCGGAAATCCTCGGGCGGGTAATTGCTGGTTTTGTCGGCGTAAGAGCCGACGATTTTGTCGCCGAATATTTCGACGCGGCCGCTGTAGCCCAGACGCTCACCGGATTCATCGCGTATATCGCGGTAATAACCGAGCGGCCAGCCGCCAAGGGATATGGAACAATTTTTTCGCCAGTAGTGGGCCGTAGGCTGGTCCAGATTTTTTAGGACGTCGGATTCGAGGCCATGGACGTAGTGAATCAGGCCGATTGTGCTTACCATTTTATAGGAGCGTTCGGTAAGCAGGTGGAGTCCGCCGGGTGCGTCGGCTTCTGCCATGCCGCGGACCATACCGACGAGGAGGTCTGTGGCTAAGGGGCCGTAGAAGTAGATGCCCTCTGGGAGTGTTAAGAAGACCATATCGGGATAGCTTTGGAGCATTGCCTGGGTAAGGTCATAGCCTCTTTTGACGGCGGCGGCGCGCAGGTCATCTTCGGTGTAACCTTTGTAATCGTAGCCTTCCCAATCCAGGTCGTATTGTTCGCCGACATATTCGATGTCGAGAGCTATGCCGCGGGAGCCGGACAGTTTGGCGAAACGGGCGGCCTGGCGGAAATTCTCATTAACCTTTTGCCAGGCGGCATCGTCGGTCCAGAGGGGGACGTGGCTGTAAAATGCGACTTTGATAAAATTCTCTGTGATGCCCTGTGTG
>CAZIAN010000019.1:3383-24314 GCA_964537355.1 uncultured Pirellulales bacterium
CCCTTTAATTAGATTTTTTCGAAGGTGAATTTGTGTGCGTCGGCGTCGATTTTAATATTGTCGCCGTCTGCGAATTTACCGGCCAGAAGCTCGGAGGCCAGGGGATTTTCGAGTCTCTGCTGGATAGTTCGCTTTAAAGGCCTTGCACCAAAGACAGGGTCGTAACCTTCGTCCATAATCTGCCGGCGGGCATTATCGGTGAACTCGAGGGTTATGTGGCGTCCTTTGAGGCGCTCGGCGAGGTAATCAAGCTGGATATCTACAATCTGTCTGAGGTGCTCCTTTGTGAGCATGTGGAAGACGATTATTTCATCGATGCGGTTCAGGAACTCCGGCTTGAAGAGCAGCTTGAGTGAGTCTTTGACGTGTGCCTCGATTTCCCAGTCGGCCCCGGATTCTTCTGTTAGCTGCTGAATCTGCTGGCTGGCGATATTGCTTGTCATAATGATGACAGAGTTTTTGAAATCGACGGTCTTTCCTTTTCCGTCGGTCAATCGGCCGTCATCGAATACCTGCAGGAGAACGTTGAAGACATCCGGGTGTGCCTTTTCAATCTCATCGAGCAGGATGACCGAGTAGGGTTTTCGCCGAACGGCTTCGGTTAGTCGGCCGCCTTCATCGTAGCCGACGTAGCCCGGCGGCGAACCGATTAGGCGGGAGACGGAGTGCTGTTCCATAAACTCGCTCATATCGATTCGTATCATAGAGTGCGGGTCGTTAAAGAGAAAGTCCGCGAGTGCTTTGGAAAGCTCGGTCTTACCGACACCGGTTGGGCCGAGGAACAGGAACGTTCCTAAAGGCTGGTTCGGGTCTGACAGGCCCGAGCGGCTCCTGCGAACGGCGTTGCATAGGGCGGCGACCGCCTCGTCCTGTCCGACTACACGGCGTCGAATTGCATCCTCCATTTTCATAAGTTTTTCTCGCTCGCCGGAGAGTAATTTTACGATGGGTATTCCTGTCCATTTTGAAACAACGTCGGCGATGTGCTCAGCGGTAACTTCATTGCGGATTATGGATTTGTCGGATTTGGAAAGCTCGGCTTCTTTTTCCTCAAGGTCTTTTTTCAGGTTTGTGATGGTTTCATACTTCAGGCGAGCGGCAGTTTCGAGGTCGCCTTTTCGCTGGGCGTCTTCAAAGCTGTTTTGGGCCTCTTCGAGTTTTTCCTTGATGGTTTTTATCCGGTCGATGTCACCTCTTTCGCTTTCCCACTGTGCGGTTAGCGTTTTGTCCTGCTGCTGGAGCTCGGTCAACTGCTTTTCGGCTTTTTTTAATCGTTCTTTACTTGCCTTGTCACTTTCTTTTTTCAGTGCTTCGCGTTCGATTTGAAGCTGGACTATTTTTCTTCGGATGGTGTCCAGCTCGGCCGGCAGTGAATCATTTTCGATACGCAGTTTCGAGGCGGATTCGTCAATCAAATCAATCGCTTTATCGGGGAGCCAGCGGTCGGTAATGTAGCGGTTTGACAGGGTCGCGGCGGCGACGAGGGCCGAGTCGGTAATCCGCACGCCGTGATGGGTGTCGTAGCGGTCTTTGAGGCCACGGAGGATGGCTATGGTTTCTTCAACGCTTGGCGGGTCAATTACAATCGGCTGGAAACGCCTCTCGAGAGCGGCATCTTTTTCCACGTACTTCCGATATTCGTCGATGGTAGTAGCACCTATACAGCGCAAGTCGCCGCGTGCAAGGGAGGGCTTTAACAAATTGCCCGCATCGACGGCGCCTTCGGCTTTGCCGGCACCTACGACGGTGTGCAGCTCATCGATGAAAAGGATGATTTGTCCTTCGGCGGCGATGACCTCTTTGAGGACGGCCTTAAGCCGGTCCTCGAATTCGCCCCTGAATTTTGTTCCGGCTATCAGTGAGCCCATATCCAGAGCGATGATTCTTTTGTTCTTGAGACCCGTAGGGACATCGCCTGCAATTATTCGTTGGGCGAGGCCTTCGACGATTGCGGTTTTGCCGACGCCCGGCTCGCCGATGAGTACGGGATTATTTTTCGTTCTGCGGTTGAGGACCTGCATACACCGGCGAATCTCCTGGTCTCTGCCGATGACGGGGTCGAGCTTTCCCTTTTGCGCCATATCCAATAAGTCAATGCCATATCGCTCGAGGGATTTATATTTATCTTCGGGATTCTGGTCGGTTATTTTTTCCGGGCCGCGAATCTCTTTAAGGGCGCTCTCGATCTGTTCGTCTGTAACGGAGTTTAGGCGAAGTATCTCTTTGGCGTCACTTTGTACCGAGGCAAGTGAAATGAACAGATGCTCGACGCTGAGGTATTCATCGCCCATCTTATCGGCGCGGTTTTGTGCGTCCAGAACAACCTGGCTCAAGGCCGGGTCGGGCATAAGCTGATTAGTGCCGGAGCCCTGTGGCCGCCGCCCAAGCTCGCTGTCGGTCATCTCTTTAATTCGCGAAACGTTGGCGCCTATCTTTTTCATAATCTCGATTGCAATGCTATTATCGTCTTCGCATACCGCGGACAAAAGATGCAGCGGCGACATGACAGTATGCGATTTCGCCATCACAATCTGTTGGGCGGTAGCCAATGCTTCCTGGGCTTTTAGTGTGAATTTATCGAATTTCATTATTAGCCTTTTTTCTTAACAGACGCAATTTCAATTATAGACGTTCTTTTATAATTTATAAGTGCAAACAGCGTGCCGAAACAGGCTGAAAGTGTAATTGTAGCTTTTACAGATAGTTACGGTTTTTCCGGGCTTCGGGCATGTGCCAAATTGGCAGGTATTTGCCCGGATTAGTAATTGGCCCGAATTTCCCAAGTCAACCGTGACAAGTAAAATGAATTTTGATATTATTAAGCTTATGGCGACCATTCAAGCCAGTTTCGACCATCTGATACGGGGGAACCATGCGTTGGAATCTTTGATACAAGGAGATGAAAATTGAAAAAGATTAAAAGAATTTGGATGTGTGCGTTCATAGCGGGATTGATTTTGACAGGAACGAGTAACGGAAAGTCAAAAGGGCCTAAATATCTCGACCCGGATCAGCCCATGGATGTGCGGGTAGAAGACCTTCTTTCCCGCATGAGGCTGGAAGAAAAAGTGGGACAACTGAATATGCCCTGTGTATATGAGGGTGGACTGGGAAGAACGGTTGAAGAAAAAATGGCGTCAGTCAAAGCATTTGCCGAAGGGACCTATCTGGATTATCTCGGGCCAGGGGGCGGATTCTTCACATTACCAAACACTATCCTTTTCAAAGGCCCGGAGCAGCAGGCGAAGTTCTTGAACGAACTCCAGGAGATAGCTATTAAAAAGACGCGTCTTGGCATTCCCCTTCTGCAAACCGAAGAAGGCACGCATGGACTGATGTGCACGGGTGGGACCATTTTTCCGGAAGGGCCTGCGCTGGGCAGTACGTGGAATCTGGACCTACTGTCCGAGATATACACTGCAACGGCAGAGGAAGCCCGGGCCATCGGGATTCATCAGATATTTACGCTTGTGGTGGAACCGATCCGGGACCCCCGTTTGGGTCGTAATCAGGAGGCTCAAAGTGAAGATGCATTCCTTTGTTCGCGAATTGCTGAGGTAATTGTTTGTTCCGTTCAGGGAGACAATCTGTGCGCGCCGGACAAGACGGTTGCCGGATTGTGCCACTACCCCGGTCAAAGCGAGCCGGTGAGCGGTCTGGAGCGTGGAGCGATGGAAATTTCCGAACGTAAACTTCGGGAAGTATTTCTACCTCCCTGGGAGGCGGGAATCAAAAAATGCGGCGCCTTTGGGGTGATGGCCACCTATCCTGCCATCGACGGCATTCCGACTCATGCTTCAAAAAAAATCCTGACGGGTATTTTGCGGGAAGAGTTCGGATTTGAAGGTCTTGTTCTTTCCGAAGGAGGCGGGATTGGAACGCTTGTGTACGAGGGCCTTGCTCCGACCCAAAAAGAAGCCGGACAGCTCGCTTTGGCCGCGGGTGTGGATGTGGGGATTTCCTATGAATCGGGATACATGGGGGATATGATCCGGAGTGTTAACGAAGGAAAGGTTTCAATGGCCTTAATTGACCGCTCGGTCCGCCGCGTGCTGAAAATGAAAATGCGGCTGGGATTGTTTGAGAATCCATACGTTGATCCGAAACGTGCTGTGAAAATTGTACATAATCCGGACCATCAGGCACTGGCCCTGAAAGCTGCACGGGAGGGAGTAGTGCTTCTGAAAAACGAGGGTAATCTGCTGCCACTCAGGAAAGATATTAAATCCATAGCTGTCATTGGGCCGAATGCCGACCATGCAAAAAATCAGCTTGGTGATTATACGGCGCACAAAGTGTCGCAGGAGATTACCACCATACTGGATGGTATCAGGGCAATCGTTCCTAAAAGAACAAAGGTCACTTATGTCAAAGGCTGTGACGTTATTGGTAACAAGGTGGATGAAATTGAAAAAGCAAAACGAGCGGCTAAAAATGCAGAATATGCGGTTGTTGTCGTCGGTGAAAATGAATGGCAGCAACGTAACGAAGATGGTGTCCGTGTCGCCACCAGCGGCGAGGGATTTGATGTTGCCAATCTTGACCTGACCGGTATGCAGCAGGACCTTGTCAAAGCGGTTGCGGCGTCGGGAACGCCGACGGTTGTTATCCTTGTGAATGGACGTCCTCTTTCGGCCCGCTGGATTGCGGACAACATTCCTGCAATAATTGAATCCTGGGTGTCTGGTGAAAAGGGCGGCCGGGCAATCGCTGAAATTCTGTTCGGTGATGTGAATCCCTCAGGCAAGCTCTCCGTGACTATTCCGCGGCACTCCGGACAATTGCCGGTCTATTATAATGCTAAGAAATCCAAACGATACTGGCTTGAAAAGGGATGGGGCAAATCTTATGCGGACATGGATTCCAAGCCGCTTTATCCCTTTGGCCATGGATTAAGTTACACCACGTTCGAGTACAGCAACCTTCGTTTTGACAAGACCGAGACAGGTATTGCAGGGACAATTAAGGTAAGTGTGGACATTCAGAATACAGGTAAACGCACCGGTCAGGAAATTGTGCAGCTCTACATTCAGGATGTCATTGCAACGGTTTCCACCTCCGAGATGGAGTTGCGGGGATTTGAAAAAATCCTGCTCAATCCCGGCCAAAAGAAAGAAGTGACTTTCACCATAGGCCCGGAACACCTGGCCCTCTACAACCGCCATCTGGACCGAGTGGTTGAACCCGGTGAATTCAAAGTTAAAATCGGCGCTTCCTCCGACGAAATCCGGCTTGAAGATTCGATTTGGGTAAAATGAACAACCGAAATTCTGCTCTCAATTGTAGGGGATTTGTATGACTGCCATGAAATTAACGGCTTTTGAAACCGGGGTCTTCATTGTTTACTTAGTCACCGTGATTGCAATCGGCTTTATTTCAGGGCGAAAAGGTAAAGAAAGCACTTCGGATTTCTTTTTAGCGGGCCGGGGATTGCCATGGTTTGTGATTGGATTTTCCCTGATTGCTTCCAGTATAAGTTCCGAGCAGTTTATCGGTGAGGTTGGCTGGGGTTACAAATACGGCATGGCAGTTGCAAACTGGGAATGGCTTGTATGGCCGGCACAGGGGCTCCTGCTTTTTTTCTTTTTGCCGGTGTATTTGAAAAACAGAATTTTTACCATTCCCGAATATCTGACCCGCCGTTTCGGACGCATTGCTGGTTCCACATTTGCCCTTGTCTGTATGATACAGTATTTGGTCATAAATCTTCCTCTGGTGCTGTATTCCGGAGGCTTTGCAATCAATAAAGTGTTTGGACTGAATCTCTATCTGGCCATCTGGATTCTGGTAATTGCCGCCGGGTCGTACACAATTTTTGGGGGACTTTCCGCCGTTGCCTGGGTTGACTTGTTTAATGGCGCGTTGTTGATTGTGGGTGGTCTGCTGGTCTTTATTCTTGGTTTGTTTGCGGTTGACGGCGGATTTTCAGCGATAGTCGGCACAGGCGAGCGGGCGCACTTAATCTTACCGGCTGATCATCCGGAGCTGCCATGGACAGGGATGATTGCCGTGGCTTTTGTGATGAGCGGGTATTACTACTCGACCAATCAGTATATCACACAGCGGTGTCTTGCGGCAAAAAACGTTTGGCACGGCAAAATGGGTGTGATTCTGGCCGCGTTTCTGGCCATCCCCCTGGGCCTGAGTGTCACCTGGCCTGGCATGATTGCCTACGCGATGAATCCCAATCTGGCGCATCCGGATGATGCATATCCCTATCTAATCAAAACACTCATCCCTGTTGGCTTGCGGGGCTTTATGTTTGCTGTGCTGATTGGCGCCATCATGTCAACTATCGACTCTCTGATCAATTCCACTTCTTCTCTGTTGACTCTGGATATTTACAAAGGTTTGATCAGGAAAAAGGCCTCGGATAAACAGCTTGTCAAATTTGCGCAAATATCAGGAATCGGCCTGCTTGTTTTTGGTGCAGTGTGGTCGCCGATGGTCGGGAGATTTGGCTCCATCTTTTCCTATGCGCAGGATTGCTGGGCCTTAATGCTGGCGCCTGTTATGGCTGTTTTTGTGATGGCCATCTTCTGGAAGCGAACTACCAGAGTAGCTGCCATTGCCACATTATTTTTGGCCATCCCCATGTTGTTGATTGTTTTCCTCAGGGAATTGACAGGTTTTCTGGCTTCATTCAATATTTTCAATTTATCAGCCGTTATTTTTATGTGTTCTTTAGGTGTGATTGCTCTTATCAGCCGTTTTACAACAGCACCGGCTGAAGCGGAAATAGAGTCAACACTGTGGCACTTCAGTATGCTTGGTCCTACTGAAGAAGAATTGGCGATTGGGTACCCGTGGTGGAAAAGAATTGGTTTCTGGTTCACACTTGTTGTCTTGTGTTTCACGATAATCTATGTGGTTTTTTGGTAAAATATTAAGCTTTTTTAATACATGAATCGAGTCCTTCAATAAAACTCAGGACAGATTCACTCGGGGTTACATTCCAATTTATTCTTTTCTATTTGGATTCGAAATTCAGAGATGCGATTTTAGCGAAGAGTTCGGCCTTATTGAAAGCTCTTGGCTCGGCAGTGAAAATTGGGGTGGGGATTATTGGCCGCCGCCGACCCAGCCGGTTTTCGTATTGTAGATGAAGTTGCCTCTGAGGCGGGTACTGATGTACACGGCGTCGCCGTTGATGGCGAACACGGCCTCGAGCTTTCTTCTTATCTTGATTTGTGCCGCACCATATTGGGCAAGTGCGAGGTGCAGGTCTTCTCCGTACTGGAGAATCTGATTATCGGAAAAACCTGCACCACGCATGACCCGTACAATGTCATCAGAGCTTAGAGTAAGTACGTTCTGGTTATTAACCGGAAAGATCTCAAAGCCTCTGTTTCCTACACAACCACCCAAACCAAAAGCCAGAAGTGTCAGCAGCAATGATATAAAAATCACATCGATGTTTTTTGATCTCTGACTAATTGGTTTCATATCTTTCATCTCCTCTTAGTACGTCCCTTTATCTGATAGGACGTGATAAACTTCGCCGCAGGCTCGCTCTAAAATCGCTTTCCATTGGTTGGCTTAGCGTCTGTCTCGTCGGCGCCTGCCCCATTGGCGCTGGTGCCTGACCCATTCCCGTTGGCGCCTGCCGTATTGACGTCTGACCCATTGGCACCTGACCCATTGGGGTCTGTCCGAATGGAGCTTGTCCCATCGGGGCCTGCATTCCGGATGTGGCCGGTTGGGTAAAATCGAGGTTCTGGCTCGACTCGGGTATTATGTTTGCTGTAACGAATACAGCAATCTCCCTCGATGACGCTTCATCGTTCGTGTTCTTGAACAATCCACCGATAAGCGGAAGCTTACTGAGGCCCGGCACCCGCCTTTTGTCGGTGCGTGTTCTGTTCTCGGTAAGGCCGGCCAGAGCAACGGTTCCACCGTTTTTGATACGGACGGTGTTCAAGGATGTTCTGCGTGTAACGACCGGCAGTTCGCTTTCTCTGCCGCGAGGTATGCTGTCACTGACTTCGATAGCCAAAGCCAGCGTAATATCATTATTGTCTCCAATGTGGGGTGTGATATTTAACTTGGTTCCGGACTCAATCTTTTCCAGTTGGGAATAGTAAGAGCCAAAGAAACCTGTTGTTTGTTGGTTCTGGTTTCCTGTCATGAAAAAATACTCTTCAGACATGACTGCGATTTCCGCTACTTTTCCATCCTGGGCCAATGCCTGAGGATTGGCTATTATGGTGGCCTCATCATTCTGAGCAAGAAGATTCAGTGCCGCTGTCAGTGAACTTGTAAAAGTTGCATCAGGAGCATAGCCGATTTGGAAACCCGAGGCTACTTGGCCACCGAGGTCCAATAAGGCTCCCCCTCTGCCTTGCAGGTCGTTACCAAATAGTCCGGCGCTTATTGTCGGGAAACCCCACTGTACTCCCAGGTTCAGGAGATTTCCTCGTTCCATTACCACGATACGTGCATCCAGGAGGACCTGTAAACGAACTTTGTCGATTTTTTTGAGGTCGGCTATGATCCGCTCGGCCAGGGCCGGTGGAGCAGTTACCACCACTCCATATGTATCAGTTCCGGGCGGGCCGATTTCGGCCTGTACATAAGGCCTGAATGCAGTGGATAGAAGTCCAACAGCAGCCTCAGCCGTGACGTAGCTCATTGTCATCCGGTGGGTTTCGCTCATTTTTGGGAACATCGAGTTTTGTAGGCCTCCTGAAGTAATTTCTCCAGAGGCAACAAGATAGTAATGCTCTGTCTTCTTCCAGATATAGGGAGTTCCGGCCAGGACAATATCAAGGGCCGTTCCAACGGTGACATCTTTCAATACACAGGATACATTACCTACGACGGTTTCATCCGGGATAATAGTAACGTTCGCCGCTGCGGCTATAGTCTGAAGTGTATCGAGTAGCGGATCATCGGAAAAAGTATTACTAATAAGCAGTTCTTGTGGAGCGACAGTACCTGGTTCCGTTATTGTAGGAGCTTCCCGCTGCTTAATAAGCTCATCTAATTGTTTTTGTATCTGCTCCAAAGGGGTGAGCGGTTTTTCGGGCTCAGTACTGGGAACAGGAAGTTGAGGCACTGGTATAGCCTCTCCGGTCCATTGATCGCCCTTGGGCACTACGGCTGTTGGTGGACCAGTTGTCGTTGTTGTCGTAGGTTCGGTTGGTTCGGTTGTTGTCGGAAACGTAGGTGTAGGTCTTCGTACAGGAGGTATTGCCGAAACGGGCATATCATCTTTCCAGTTTTCGGTAATGTTGCTGGTGTACGACTTGCTTGGGAACGAGAAGCCTTCTTTTTCCAGCGAAATTTCACCGGTCCAGTTATATGGTACTTCAACACTGAATTGCCCCTTATCATTGGTCACGGCAGTGCCTCCGCCATTATTAGCCGTGACCTTGACGTCTTTAATACCTGTTCCGCCAATCATCACTGCATCGGAGATGGTAAATGTCTTTACTATTGCTGTGAAGACCTGATTGGACTGGTCTCTTGTAACGGGTGCAGCGTATCTTTTATTTGTCGGTCTGAAGTCATGACCCGGCAGTGTAGGTGTTACCGTTCCGCGCCAGCCGTAATCTACGGTCAGTTCGTACTCGCCGTTTTCATTAGTTGTAGCGGAACCTCCGTCGCTGTCTGCTAAAACAAATATACCTTCGACAGGTTTGCCCTTATCAGTGCGTATGGTCCCGGAAATGGTACGTTTTTCTTTTGATGCATAATAGTCGCGATTAACCTCAGCGCCATACAGCTCAGGATATTCTATTTCTTTCGGTTCAAATGTGTAGCCTGCCTTTTCGGGCGTAATCGTTCCGCTCCAGCCATATTTGACTTCGGCGCTATAAGTTCCGTCGGGATTGCTCATAACAGCTCTCCCGGGCAGACCTTTAAGTGTTGCGCCGCCAACTCCGACAGAACCGCTGATTGTAAAGGTTATCTCTTTGGCGGTATAGTTACGATTTTTCTCGTCTTTTGTAATGGCGGCGTATGTCGTATCAGGTGGATTGAATTCATAGCCGTCCTTCATGGGTATAACAATACCGCTGAAGCCCCAGTCAACAGTTGCACTGTATGCGCCGCCCGGACCGGTTACCGGATTGCCGGGCAGGCCTTCCATTTTTACGCCCTCCATACCGGTTGAGCCGGAAATGATTAACATAATCGGGCTTGGAGTATAATTCTGATTGGCCTTGTCGGAGATAATTTTGGAGTAGTTGATAGTGGCTGTATCAAATTTGTAACCGGCCTTTACAGGTTTTACGGTTCCGCTCCAACCCCATTCAACAATGGCGCTGTAATAGCCGTTCCCATCGGTAAAGACAGCAGGTCCCGGCAGTCCGGTCATTTCTACTGAATCCATACCTGCGGTGCCGGATATTGTAAAAGTAATCGAATTTGCATAGTAATCCTGATTTGGATACGAAGTCATAATATCGGTATATGGCATCTCAGCCGGCTCGAAAGTATAGCCTTCTTTTTCCGGCTTGACAGTACCAGTCCAGTTGAAAGGAACTGTTACGCTATATGCACCGTTTGGGCCGGACTTCGGATTACCCGGCAGACCGTTCAATGTTACCCCCTCGGTACCGGTTGAGCCTGATATTGTAAAAGTAACGACTGCACCGGTATAGTTCTGATTCGGCATGTCCCTGTTGACGTTTGTGTATGGTTTACTTCCAGGTGTGAACAAATAACCGTCCTTCATTGGTGCAGCGCTGCCTGTGAACCCAAAGTCCACAATGGCCTCGTAAGTTCCGTTGGCTCCTGTAACGGGAGTACCGGGCAGGCCGTCCATTGCAACGTCTTTCAGTGGTTTACCGCCAACGCTTACCAACCCTGAGATTTTATACATCTTGAGCTTGGCGACGTAGTCCTGATTAGGCTGGTCGCTGGTAACCTTTGGATAGCTTATTTGTTGCGGCTCGAAGGTAAAACCGGTCAATACAGGTGTGACGGTGCCTGACCAGCCGTATTTAACAACGGCGCTGTAGTAGCCGTTCCCATCGGTAACTGTGTCCGGCAGACCGTTCATAGTTACTCCAGGTTGGCCTACTGAGCCGGAGATAGTGAAAGTTACCATTTGCCCTTCAATCGCGGCCTGGACGTTGACATTCAACGCGCAGATCAAAACGGCGAAGATGACAACTGCACCGTCCGATAAAAATTTACTGATTTTTTTCCTTGCCATAAGTCAATGTCCCTTTCTGTAGCCATTAACCGGCAGAACTACAGCTCTTTTGCCTTGTATCGGCAATCCAGCTTGATTCTTTAGTAAAAAATGACTTTGCCGGTTAACTACCATTGAACCTCGATTTTTTCTCCAAGATTATCTACCTGTAAAACTTCTATGACCTTTTTCCCTCCCTGGGCCATGACTCGTATACCAATTTGTTTATCTGTTTTTTCTGCCAGCTCGGTGCCATGTCTCAGCTCGGCCGCCAGACGGTAAAGACCTTCAGGAACTCCGGAAATATCGATAACTCCGGAGTAGTCCCTTGCCTCAAATGGGAGTATCATATTTGTTTTTCTGCTTGTAAGTGCTGTTATTGCCATTGGCGCGCCTGTACCATCTACAATAGCTGCCCTACACTCGAGTGGCGTAAAGTGGATTCGACCGAAATTGCCGTATCTGGCGATGACATAATACTCCGTGCCGCCTTTAAGGGCGGGCTTTAGCGTCATTCCGTAAACATAAGGCTCGGCCTTGATATTCTCATTTGCAACGCTGATCGGCGCAGTTGTTACGCCTCCAGTCTGACCATCGGCATAGGCGCTGACAAAGCCAAGAAGGGCGTAATAACATGGAATCAACTCTGATACATTGTTGGGCATCTTTGATATAATGCGTATACTCTGCTGGCCATGGCTGCGTAGGCTGAATTGCTTAGGCTGAAACTCCAACCATCCGGTACAGTCCAGATCATTGCCCTTCAAGTCTCCAAAAGCGACGCCATTAAGGGACTGCGGTAAGCGGACAGCGGCCTGGACATTAACAGTCTCATCCGAGGCATTATAGACTTTTATCACTTCGACACGGGTAGCCCCCGGTATTGAGCTTATTGAAATACTACCGGGCAGCAGGTCAATAGGGGCATCTGTGGCCACTTTTACGATACTTGGGTCGCCTGCGAAAGTTAATTCATCCGTAATTCTCTGGTCACGGCGCCCGTCAACGTAGAGCCATCCTCCTACCTTGTATTTTCCCGGTGGCAGTGACCTTCCGATGTTGGCTCTTAATTTTAATTTGGCTCCCGGGATTATGCTTACAGCGGTGAATTCCGCGGTTGTAATTTCTCGCCAGTGTCCATCCAGGAAGCCTTTGATTTGAGCAAATCCTTTCAGGTGTGAACGTGTCCCGCCGTTATTATCAATGCTCATTATGACATGTGTTGTTGCCGGATGATCCGTGTAAGCTTTCATGGGTTCAAGAGCCATATTTGTAAGTTTTATTTCATGTCGCATAGGCCTGCCCTGTACATCAATTAATACAGGGATTAAAAAGCGTACACTTATACCGAGATTCGCTTGCACTTCGGCCCTCGGTCTTATGCTTGGAATAATCCCGGCAGCGTAGAATCCGCGGGTACGAGGCGGCACTTTTATATCAACCTTTATGCTGGCTGCATTCATAGGGTCGATTGAAACAAAGTCACTTTCCGGGGTTATCCATGATTTGCACGAAGAAAGGCCCGATCTATCAAAAGTAGTGTCATTTGGCTCAATGATTTGCCACTGGCCGTCTTCCGTCTGGGCAAGATCGACGACTTTTACATCTATCTTGTGGACCTCGTTCGGGTCGAAACTTTGAATCGACAATGCTGTTTGAAACCGTTGTTTAGGCATAAGCGAAAGGTCCATTCTCATAGGCTGGACAACGAACTGACCGAAAGCAGACCCCCCGGAGACAAACATGCTCATAGCAATTATTATGGCGAAAGCCAGATGGTTTTGAGCGACATTTTGCTTCCTCACTTTTTCTACCTCCCAATAACTTTTTATTTAATATACTAATAAATACAAAGCAGAATACGTATAATTCCAAAGCCACTTGGGCTCTTACGATTCTAAGTCTATTATTGCATCTTTACATTACATTGTATTTTCGTGGACAATTTCATGGATATTTATACCAATATTGCGGCTTTTTAACTTTTCGGCTATTTGTTATACTTACTTTTTATAATTCCCTTCCAAATCCCGATACTGGCCGCCAATCCACAAATCTGACCTATAAGAGCCCTTTTGGCTCGATAAATACATTTACGCTTATCTTCCTTCCTTCGCCTATATTCATTTATTACCAAGTCTATCATTTTCCTGCTTGAATGTCAAGTATAATTTACCCAATTATCCTATATTGACAAAATTGTTTTCAAATAAACAGAAAGGGTAAATCTTACTTTTGCCGCTTGCTAACTAATACGCTTTTGTAACATATCTTCAGTATAAGATTACGGATGTAAGGCCTATTAGAGCCTCTCGTCCCTATTGTGGCTGTCCCTGCTGATTACAGTGTACCGCCATCCGGGGGCTTTACGGTAATCGTAAGCGTACCAACCTGGGTTTTTTCAGACGGTTCGGTTGCCCTCCAGATCTCAGCTTTCCAGGCATTGACGCAAATAGTCAGTTGTTCCCAGTCGCCTCCGCCAATGATTTGGAATTTATCACCTGCCCATTTCACCTCTGTATCCTTGAGGATACCAGTGCTGTTCTTGTCCACTCTGCCGCCAAAGATTGCCGGAAAGTTGGCTCTTACTTGAATTTCTTCGCAGTCGCGGTAGCACGGGAAATCCTCGGTATTATTTTTGCCGATTGATGTGCAGGTAACCTGTTTTAGATGAATTTTGCGGTCGGAGCAATCCTTAAGCTGTACAAAATGACCTACATCCATATATATAGGCATTACGCAGAGGTCTATCGCTTTGTAAGTCCAGGGCCAGTCGCCATCTCTTTTGATCGAACCGTCCGGTGCCGGTGCTCCCGCTTGGACAGTGGTAGCCATAAGAGCTGCAACTGCCAATGCAATCATACATTTTTTTACCATTTTCATATCCCCCCTATTGATTTATGCTCCATGGAAGGCCAATTTTTCTGCCCTTTGGAGCCACTTAAGCCCAGGCTAACTGCCTTGGCTGCACGTTTAGCTGGATAAACATTGTTTCCTTGTTGTTGATGATTATCTCCGCTTTAATACAAGTCTGAGCACGGACCTATAAAAAGCTGGATTCCCGCCCCCAATTCGATATTTGCCGGAGCCCTCTCGCTCGCACTTGTCTTCCTGCTTTTGTCCCCATTAAACTATTACCAAGTTTATCATTTTTCAGCTCAAATGTCAAGGATAAATTGCCCAAAATCGCCCATATTGAAAAAGATATTCAAAAAAACAGGAGGGGCAGATTTAACATCTGCCCCTCCATATTTACATCTTTTTGACATGTCCCGGTACTTTTAACAAGTATAGATAAAACTACACTTCTCCCATGGGACTTGTCCTGCTGATTACGGTGTGCCGCCATCCGGGGGCTTTACTGTAACTGCAAGATCACCAACCCGCGTTTTGCTATCGGGTCCTTCTGGTGCATTCCAGATCTCCGCCTTCCAGGCAGCAACGCAAATCGTCAGGCTTTCCCAGCCGCCTGTACCCTGGATTTGGAATTTGTCCCCTTCAAATGTCACCTTTGTATCCTTGAGGATGGGACCAATCTTGTCAACTCTGCCGTCAAAAATTGCCGGGAAGTTGGCTCTTACTTCGAACGTTTCGCAGTCTTTGTAGCACGGGAAGTCATCGACGTTATTTTTGCCGATTGATGTGCAAGTAACCTGTTTTAGTTCAATCTTGCGGTCATTGCAATTCTTAAGCTGTACGAAATGACCTACATCCATCCAAATAGGCATTATGCAAAGGTCTATCGGTTTGTAAGTCCAGGGCCAGTCGCCGTCTCTTTTGACAGTTGGAGACGTGCCCGCAGAAACTACGGTAACCATCAGGGCTACAACTGCAAGTGCAAATATACATTTCTTTACCATTTTCATATCCCTTTCTTAACCCTCGCTCCCTGAAAGGCCAATTTTTTTGACCTTCGGAGCTACTAAAATTTCCTTAGCCCAGGCCTACTGCCTGAACCACACGTTTAGCGGGACTAAACTTCTTTAACCGATCTCGACGGCTATGCCCGCTTTAATGCCGATCTGAATCGGGACCCGTTAATTTGCGATTTTCAAACCAGGAATTTGTTTCCCAGCGTTATCGCTTTGCCACCTCAAGACCGGGCCGGCTTCTTCAGGCGGTTCGCAAGCATCCGTATGCTTACGAATTATCACTTCTCACTACCTCACACCTCCTTTCTCCCCAACCTTTGTAAAGGAGGGGGCTGGCTGTTCTATTGAACAACTTCTATCCACAAACCCTGGGCATTGATATTCGTTTATTATTACGTATTCTGATTGTTTCTTTTTTTTGGCCATTTTTTTTATTAAGGTAAAGGCATCACGGTAAACGTAATAGTTCCTTTATACCTTCCCGCGGTTTCAAATGGATTGACCTTCAGTTTGAAACTCAAATCGATATCGTGTGAACCCATCTCCGGCTTCGATATCATGACCGGCTTTTCCATTGACACGTATCCATCCGTAATCGGTGCTTTTATGGAGATACGGTCGGAAGTTATGGTTTTACCCATGCGGTGTCTCAGATCTGTAACAGAAGCCATTATCGGCCCATGCAGACAGTTGGAATTCACCTTGAGGGTTAAAGCTGCTGAAGATGAGCCGAAGGTGGTTGGGTACAGTGCCGCTCCGGGTGCAAGAAGAGAGGGTTCCGTAAACTCAATTTTTCCGAACTTAACATTTTCGGATAAAGGGAATATCTTCACAAACGGCTCATCCGCCTGTGCTATCATGGGCACCGCGAAAAGTATTATTGCCACCAACCAAATTTTCATTACTCTTTTCATTTTTCCCTCCCCCAAATAAACTTACTTTACGAACGACAATTTCTTTGCCGTCAACGACCAACAGCAAGCCTAATTGTTTTCCGGTCCCTCGGATTTCCGATGCTGCGTTAATGCCGTCCTTATATCAGCTTCGCAGCTTTTCCTGTTCGACTGACCAAGGTTCACCAAAGGCTCGAAAGTGTGGAAGAAGAAGGGAATTATGTGGAGTCTTTTCACCTTTCCTCAACATCACTCTCCATACCAGCAAGGCCCTACACGCAAACGACACGGCCATATATAATCATATTCCTTGCTTACTTGTCAAAATAACAGTTTTCTTTGTCTATGTCAATAGCTAAATTCCAAAATATATATTTTTTCAGTCTTAGCCGACCCTCGTATTTTACCTAATTTGCGCGTTGATGTCAACCTATAAATAGCCCAAGCTGCCAGGGCGGGTGTTTTTTTTGTATTTTTCGGACCCTTATTTCTTCGCATTGTCCTCGCTCTACAGAGTGAGCCAAAGTCTTTGTGTTTCGTAATACTATATATATCAAAGGGTTACGGTGCAGAGCTTATGATTGGGAAAGCATTTTGGCTCTGGCAGAACTCTCATAATTTTCCAACAGACAAGATTCGACCGAGCAATTTTTTTTTGCTTTAGGATATTTAATTTTTCAGATTTCGATATATTCTTTGCTGCATTTATTGGCAGATTTTTTGAGTTGGGAAAATTTATATAATCCCGCAAAACAAGTTTGCCGATTCTTCGACCCGCTGGTTACTTTAAGTTGAGAGCGTGGGAGGCTGTGAGATTGTACATGCTGATGACAATGAAAAAAAGGCTGTGAACTCCGATTAGGTCGAGACTCACAGCCTTTTTGCTTACATCAGATATCCGTCAAATACTACGGACAATTATCAAGCCAGTCGGCCGTGAAAGCCGACAAATCCTGAAGGTTAATTAAACCATCACCGTTGTAATCTTCACATATCGAGAAGCTTGAATCCGGAATGAAGTAGTAATCTTCCGTTTCGCCGAATTCGTACCCGCTCTGCGGTCCGGAACCGCCGTTGCCTCTGACGCCGGGAGCACTACCGACCGTCCATGGCTTCGTGGAAAGAGTAATTCTCATCCATATTTGCTTGGTGCCGGCGTCTGGATGCCATGACAGGAATGCCGGTGTTGTGATCTGATTTAACCCGGCCGGCAGATTGATAAGATACTGATTCTTTACCGCCCACTCAGATACAATACCCTTGGAACAGGCAAGAGACGGGTTGGTGATGGTGGTATCGTCCCAGTCGCCGTCACGGTTCCAGTCACACCAGACATTGACCCAGAGATTCGTGCCGGGATTGACAACGTTGACGGTATAATCAAGCGTAGTCCAGCGGCATTTGGGCATATTGACCGGGAAGACAATACCGTCGTCGCCCATGTCGTTGTCAGGTGTGTTGGTTGTGGGTTTAATGTTGTTGGTGATGTCCTGGTCCGAGCCTGTGTAGGCCTCATTTTCACGGGTAATCTTCTTACCCAGATGGGCTACCACCCCTTGAGCATTCAGATGAATCGGACCGTAAGGCCCTGTGCTTCTACCGTCGTTATAAACGGTTGGATAATGGGCCTTGACTCCCGAAGGGCCTCCCTTGGGATATGCGGTCATATTGCTGCCGAAATTGTTGGTGCTGTCCGGTGCATCGCCGAGGTCTGCTTGGGATGTTGGTGCTGTGCCCTCGCAACTGATACTTATAAGGCCCTCACCGGTATTGTCACCGAACCCGCCGACTTCAATGAGGTACTGCTGACCGGCGGTTACATCAAGGGTTACCTCGGATTGCCAGCCGCAGGAGTCGTCGTTGCATTCTATCAGTCTGCTGTATGACGGATTACACCCGCCTCCGCTATAGACGGCCAGCCTGGTATCGTAGCTGCTGCCGCATAGGCTTACGGTAGCTTCGCCCGTGCATGTAGCGTTATAGATATACCAGATGTTCGGGCTGGTCAGACAGTGGCCGGGGCCATCGAACGTTGCATCGCTGGTGTCGAATGCCAGGCCTGTTACGTTACCGATTAGCTTTGCGTTCTGGCAGTCATCGTTTGAACTGCTCGGCGGTGGAAAGGGACCTCCTTTCGAGCCGATGTTCAATATACCTGGACCAACGTCTTCAGCATCATCAAATCCCCCAATCTCGATGAGGTATCTGTGGCCGGCAATCGCGTCAAATGTGATTTGAGACTGCCTGCCGCAGAAATCGTCGTTAATATCGATCCTGTTTTCCCATCTCGGGAAGATACCGCAACCGTCATAGATATTAAGCTTGGTGTCGTATTCGCTGCCGCACAGACTGACGGTAACCTCACCTGTGCTCGGAGCAGTATAGCAGTACCAGATATTCGGGGTCTCAATACTGTCACCGGGACCGTCATTCGTCGCGTTAGTGGTGTCGAATTCCAGGTTTGATACGTTGCCGACCGAATATGCGTTATCCCAATCGTCGTTAGATGGTGAAGTAGCGGGGCTGTCGTTGCAGCTAATGTTTAGCACGCCTGTGCCGAACTCGTATGAAATGTAGCCGCCGACCTCAATGAGGTACTTGCTGCCGGCAGTTACAGGAAAAGCGACCTCTGATTGCCAGCCGCAGAAATTATTGTTGCATCTGAGCATATTACTCAAAGTCGGAGCTGAGCTGCAACTGTTGTTATAGACGGCGAGTTCCGTGTCGAAGGTGCTGCCGCACAGGCTCACTGTGGCCTCACCGGTGCAGGAGGCGGTATAGCAATACCAGATGTTATTGCCTGTACTACAAATCTCGGGACCATCGACTGTTGCCTCAGTTGTGTCGAACACCTCATCTGTTACATTGCCGATTGCCTTTGCGTTCTGACGGTCGTCATTGGCCGGTGGTGCACCATTTCCTATCTGTGCGATGCCGAGCAATAATACCAACACCCATTTTAATTTGAAACTATTCATAATTTGGTCCTCCAAAAACCTGATTTTCCTGCGAAAAACCTACGCATACGTTATTTTTTAAAAGCTATGAAACCACAAAAACAGCGAAGCACACCTTGTTTTTGTATGTGCTCGTCTGAAAACCACATGTCGGAATACGAAATAGGGCTATATCTAAGTACCATCAGTGATATTTGATGTAACGGTTTTTCCGAATAAAACGCTTGTAGCACAATTGAGCACTCCTCCAAAAGAACCATTTTTCTTGCGAAAAACCTCCGCATACGTTATTTTTCAAAAGCTATGGATCCGCAAAACTATCGAAGCACCTATTGCTTTTGTATGTACTCGTCCAGGAACTAAATCCTTCAAAGCGGTTTTTTATGACGGGAAACTCGATTCCGATAAAATCCAGCATCCCCGCTACTCCTCCGTGAGATTGCATATTTAATTAATTATATCTGATTTATAGAAATCTGTCAATAGAAAAGTTCTCAAACATAGAGGTTTTCTTATTGCTGCAACGGCTAAACTCAAGTCGAAGGCATTAATAAAACATTCAGCCGCTACTGGAACTGTTGAAGGCTACTGGGAAGTTATGTTGGGCACCGTCCGGGATCTGCTTTTTGTTGCTGCCATCAGTTATCGTGGATTACTATATTGCGATAACAAAGCCGCAGAAGAATCATTTGTTTCTTAAGGAGAACCGGTCATGAACACGCATATAACACATGTAGCGATGGACACAAAAAAACAACACAAAGTTGCCATGGGGTCAAATCAATAAATGTGGCATCTGGTACAGATGCCCAGTATACTGGAAAAAGATACTGGAACACGCAAAATATGAAGGGAGGCTCAGATGCAGAAACTGATCCGGTTAGCCGTCGTTACAGCACTGTTTGCTTTGGCCGGCATTCTTTCGGGATGCCAGAAAACACAACAATACCATTTTACGATGTCCGGGCATCACATGCTCAATAATGGACAGCCATTCTTCTGGCTGGGCGATACCGCATGGCTGCTCGTGAAGCGAAGCCCGGAGGATGTGCAGCATTACATGACAAATCGCAGCAGCAAAGGCTTTACAGTCGTACAGATGATGACGGTTCGTGTCCATCATCATGCTCCCACCGACCTGCTCGGACAACCCATGAATAACTATGCCGGCGAATCACCATTTACCAGCCTGGATCCGGTCACGCTAAATGAGGCTTACTGGCGCCACGTGGATTTCATCATCGAAACGGCACGAGATCACGGTTTGACAATGGCGCTGGCAACAATGTGGGGACAGGATGCGGGATCCCTGTTCCCGAATCCGCTCAAAAACAACTACGAGTACGGCAAACTCCTGGGGCAGCGCTACCAGTACCGGGACAATGTGATTTGGTTGGTAACCGGCGAGTACGAGAAAATCAACGAGAACTGGCAAGCAGACAAACAGGCTATATCCGACGAACAACGAGGACTGCTCCGCGCGGTCGCCCAGGGACTGAAGGAGGGACACAGGGGTAAACACCTGATGACTATCCACCCGGTCGGAACATCATCCGATGACTTCCACAACGACACATGGCTTGATTTCAATATGCATCAGACCTGGGGGCACCAGTCTGCCAACGTTACACGAGTTCGTTCCGATTACCAGCTCACGCCCGTCAAACCGGTACTGAACGGCGAACCGGGCTATGAGAATCGCCCGGAACAGCCAACCTCGTCGGCCTGGAAATGCCGGTATGAGGGCTACTGGTCGGTGTTTTCAGGGGCATTCGGGTATACCTATGGCGCTGATCGCGTATGGCAATGCGGCGGTGAATGGCACAATGCGCTGGAGTATGAGGGGGCATCCGACATGCAGCATCTGCGCTACCTGCTGGAATCCAGGCCGATGCTAAAACTCATACCGGATCAGTCCATGCTGCTCTCAGACGCCGGAGAATTGCGTAAGGAGCCATCCTATCGTGCGATCTTACGCTCCGAAGACGGGAAATGCGCACTTGTGTATTCTACCAAGGGCCTCCCATTTAACATAGACCTTTCAAAACTTTCCGGCATGAAGACCA
>CAZIAN010000020.1:0-4214 GCA_964537355.1 uncultured Pirellulales bacterium
GGCTATACAACCAGAATGTCGGATGTAGAACATACCGCCGAGGACTCTGCCGATGTGATAACACCGATGATGCACCTTGACTCGGACAATGACCTCTGGCGCAGGCGTGCCCTTCGCCTCGCTGAGCTAATGGAAGAGTTTTGGACATCTCGAAACGAACGCGGTTTCCTGCAGTTCAAAAGCACGTATTTCACAGCAGACAAAATCGATACAAATCCGGCGCGAGCCTGTGACACTGTATATCATCCGAGGGTGGTTCAGCCGACTTTACTTTATTGGCAGCGGACTGCTGATGCGAACTTGACGAGGCTTTTTTCCGCCTGGATGGATACATGGGTCGATGCGGCGGCACGAGCCGGACGAGGTAAGCCGGGCGGAATTATTCCGACGGCAATCCACTGGCCCGACGGGAAAATCGGCGGCCTGTCACCTGATTGGTGGGACCCCAGGAATCATGGTGAATATACACTTTATCTTTACCCAAGCGCGATGAGCCAGATGACCCATACCCTTTTACTAACTCATTACATCACAGGTAAGGATAAGTACCTCGAACCAATCCGTTCGGTGGCAAATGTCCGCCTCAAGTATCTAAACTCACCGCCGAAAAAGGAGCCGGCTCCCGGCACCGAGGCCTGGTGTGCCTCGAAACTTGGCGGCGTATCGAGCGTAATCGCTAAATACAGGTTTCTGACAGGCAATACCGAGTTCGATGAGCTTATTGGTAAGGAGAGTGTACCATATATTCGTTTTAGGATGGATGGTGATTTCAGCTCATTGGTCTCTGCACTCGGCAACAACGCTGAGGCACTGCGGGTCAATTTCGAAGGTTACACCAGCGAAGTCCGCTATACCGACCGTGTCCTACGGTTCCCGGCACTATTTGCAGGTAACGATGCATTGGCCGAGCCTGATGTAAGGATTTACACACCGGATCCATCGCTTCTTTATTCAACGGTAAGCGGCGATCCGGGCGGTGCCGGATACTTTCCTCTCAACGCCGTCCGCTGGCTGACAGAGCCCCGTAATATTGCGGCGTTAGTGAGAGAATCGGGAACCGAAGAATTTGAAGCGGAGCTGTTCCACTTTGGCAGAGAAAAACGCCCGATGTCGGCTGAGTTTTACTTACTCAAGAGCGGTGAATATATTCTTACTTTGACAATCAAAAATGGCGAAGAACAAAAGCCTTTAATAACTGATAAATTTGAAGTCAAGGGCGGCAGGACACGTGTCTTTTTAGAACTGCCGCCGCACAAACTCTGCATATTAACAATCCGACGCCGTTAGAGGGATATATTCTTTACCGATGTACCATTCAGCGGCTCTTGATTTTTTATGTCTCGCGGGTTACAATTCTCAGCTAATGGGTATGACCTTCCGAATTGTTGTTTTATATGTAAAGTATTAAGCTTGGGAAACCGAGAATATCAAGAGAAGTAACGAGGTTTTAACTGTCAATGACTGAGAACCTGAAAAAGCTGAATCATAATATATCAGATATCTCTACCTGGTTGAAATTTAATAAGGTTCCGTGGTTGATTGCGGGACCTTGCAGTGCCGAGTCTGAAAAGCAGGTCCTTTCGATAGCCCGGAAACTGGTAAAATCTCCCCACGTTAAGGTTTTTCGTGCGGGAATTTGGAAACCTCGTACACGGCCCAACACTTTCGAAGGAGTCGGCAAAGTCGGCCTGGATTGGCTCAAGATAGTAAAGACTGAGACCTCCCTTCTTACTACAACCGAGGTTGCAAACACAAAGCACGTTGAACTCTGTCTCGATAATGACGTTGATATTCTCTGGATTGGAGCGAGAACGACGGTGAATCCATTTCTTGTACAGGAGATTGCCAACTCCCTCAAAGGAGTCGATGTGCCCGTGCTTGTCAAGAATCCTATCAATGCCGAGCTTGGCCTTTGGCTGGGTGCCATTGAAAGGCTGTATAACGCCGGGATTAAAAAACTTGCGGCCATACACAGAGGTTTCTCAACTTACGTGCGGATGGCATATCGTAACAATCCAAACTGGCAGATTCCTATCGAACTGAAAAGGCTGCTGCCGAACCTGCCGCTTATTTGTGACCCGAGCCATATAGGAGGCCGCCGCGAATTCATAGAACCTATCTCACAAACGGCGTTGGACTTAGGCATCAATGGTCTTATGATAGAAACTCATAACAACCCGGAGAAGGCTCTTAGCGATTCGAAACAGCAAATTACGCCCAATGCCCTGATGAAGCTGCTCGATAAGCTTCGGGCACGAAATACGGCCATTACCGATGAACAGGTAAAAAGACAGATAGCCCGCCTGCGTGCGGAAATCAGCAACGCGGATTCACAAATCATACAGGACCTTGCGGAAAGGATGAAGTGGGTTGAGGAAATCGGTAAACTCAAGCAGGAGCACAATATTTCTGTTCTTCAGATTAACAGATGGGAGCACCTTCTAAAGGACCATATGGCTAAAGCCAAGCAGCTTGGCCTGGAGAGTGAATTCATCAAGGCCGTATTCGAACTCATTCATGCCGAGGCCGTAAAAAGGCAGTTGTAACGGATTTGAGACTGTAGTATCAGAATTTTTGTAAGTAACATAATAGGAAGGAGAAGAACTGTGGTGACGAAAAATATTAATCGCATTTTTACAAAGAGTTTATTCGCTCTGATGTCTGTTCTGATAACCGTTCAAATAAGCTTTGCCGGACAGAAAGTAGTCTTCGAAAAACCTGCTAAGCCACGTGTCATTGTTCTGACAGACATTACCAACGAACCGGATGACGAAGAATCCATGGTACGTTTTCTGGTTTATTCCAACGAATTCGATGTCGAAGGTCTCATTGCGACTACATCGGTATGGCTGAGGGATAAAGTCCGGCCGGAAAATATTCGTGAACGCATCGAGGCATTCGGTCAGGTTCGTGACAATCTTCTAAAACATGCATCCGGTTATCCGACCGTGGAACATTTACTCAATGTAACAAAATCAGGTTTGCCAGAGTTCGGTATGAAGGGAGTTGGCCCTGGTAAAAGTTCAGAAGGCTCCCGGCACATTATTGAGGTTGTCGATAGACCGGATGGCCGCCCGGTCTGGATTAGTGTCTGGGGCGGGCCTAACTGTTTGGCGCAGGCGCTTTGGGATGTGAAATATACCCGCAGCGAAGAACAACTGGATGCCTTCGTGTCCAAGTTACGAGTTTACACCATCTCGGACCAGGACAATTCCGGGCGATGGATGCGTCTGACATTTCCGAAGCTGTTTTACATCGTGACTCCGAGCAGTGTGGACAGTTCCGAATACTATAAAGCAACATGGACTGGTATTTCCGGCGATCGTCATTACAAAAACGCGCCAATGCATAAGTTTGAACTGGTCGATAATCCGTGGCTCAAAAAGAACATCATTGAAAACCATGGTCCGCTTGGAGCACTTTATCCCAAACTGGAATACATCATGGAAGGTGACACGCCGTCGTTCTTTAATCTAATCAGCAACGGCTTGGGCAGCCGCATCAGTCCTTCCTACGGAGGATGGGGTGGACGCTACGTTCTTCATCAAACATATGCTGAGACTCGCCCCATCTGGACTAATGCGAGGGGCTGTTACGATACAGTAGTGGCAGAAAAAGGGATGACGTATTCATCTGCACAGGCCACGATTTGGCGCTGGCGCGAGGCTTACCAGCATGATTTCGCGGCCCGGATGGACTGGTGTGTTGCTAAGACATATGAAAAAGCAAATCACAACCCAATAGCTGCTTTTGACCTTGACAAGAGTAAAGCGGTAGTAAACCTGACTGTCCAATCCGAGGAGATGGTGAAACTCAGCGCCGACGGAACCTATGATCCCGATGGTGACAAATTCTCATATCGCTGGTTTGTCTATAAAGAGGCGGGAAATTATAATGGTTCAATCGACATCGAAAATGATACGGCTCAGCAAGCTTATTTTATAGCACCAAAAGTCAAGGCGCCATGTGCTGTTCATATCATTTTGGAGGTAAAAGACGAAGGCAGGCCGAGCCTCTACAGTTATCGCAGAATCATCGTCAATATAAAACCTTAAAAAAGGGGCCATACCGAATTAGTATAGGCCCCGAATTTACAAATCTGCTACATACTTTTACTTAACAGTCACATCCCCGCTTACGGTACAGGCGGATACAATCGAATATCATCGAAGTACATCATGCCTGCTTCGCCGGCTACAGGATTGCTCCTGTTA
>CAZIAN010000020.1:4314-24005 GCA_964537355.1 uncultured Pirellulales bacterium
TTGTCGTAGTCGATGGCCAGTACCGAAAATCCTACGCTGTCACCAGCATTCGGCGGGAACACGTCGTCTGCGAAGTCGCCCTGCATCGCGGACCAAGGAATCCGGATCTCCACGGTCCAATCCTGGGTGGCCTGATCGACCGAGGCGGCGTAGTCGGACTGTGCCATGATGTCCTTAGATATCCAGGCTCCGAAATCGTTCTTGGCGAAAGGACTTCCTGTTCCGCCATCCGGCGCTATTGTGGGGATATACATGTTTGACGAGGCCACCTCATCAACTGTCTGACCAAAGACAAACTGAAGCGTATCCGAACTGTTTGGATACGGTCCGGCGAAGCTGTAGTTATCATCCTGTGCGGACACTGCCGCATAAAAGTATGTGTCGTCCCACATGAAATAGTACGTGGCGTTGAAATCATCCAGAGAAGTATCGGTGGCCTGGTTATGAAGCTGGCCCTCATGGGTGATACCCTCGAAATAAGGATCTGCGCCGGTACGTGTTTCTGCGTTGAGGACCAGCGCCTGTGCTCCGGCGTATTCCTCTGCGGAGACCTGGCCGTCGATGGTTATCTTCTGACCTTCGGCGAGTTTGACACTATTCACAGGCCAAGTAAAGACCTGTTCCTGTGCCTGCTCGGAAGCTACCACAGTCAGGAAGACATCATCGACGTATATCATCTTGCCTACCGGCGTTTTGGAGAATAACTGCACCTGAATGGTGGTCCGTTCACTGGGTTCGTACACGGTTTGAAGCGTGTACTCAAATGGGGTCCAGGCATCCGTGACAGGATTTGTCATAGACGCCGTGAGATTCTCGACTTGCCCATCATATTCTTTTATGCGGAGCCAAAGAACCGAATTCTCATCCCACGAATCGGCGGGGACATAATACGTGCCCCGCAGCGTGAGGGCCGCACCTTTCGGAATTCGATCCCACTCCTCGACAGTCTGGGCGACAGCATGGAAAGTGTCGGAGCCCAAACCTTCGATACCGAGAGATGTTTCGCTCGAGACCTTCTGATCGGTCGCCAGGGAAAATGCGCTGATATCTCCGGCTCCTTGCTTTACCCACGGCTCCAGGGAACCGGCAAAACCATTGTTCTTGATGTATTCGCCATAGAATCTGACCCAGTCAATGTCTACCATGACGAGTTTGTCATAGTGGCCGAAATCGAAGCGGAAGTTATTGATCCAACCTTCCCAGAAAGAGCCCGTGTTTATATATGCGACAAACCACTCGCCAATCACGGGAACACTCCACGGTCGTGAACCGTGTCCGCCTTCGACGGGGAACCAGAACGCTTCGTGCTGTGTCTTCTGCCGGTCGGCCTCGTCGCCGGTCCATTTCATGCGAACGGCCACGCCCTCGACGTTCTCGGCGTAGTAAGGCCCGGTGGGAGAGAAGAAGTACGGATCAATCGTGCCTCCCGGCAAGTCCAGCAACAAGCTTCCATCGTTTACATCAAAATAGGTTATACGCTCGGCACTGATATTCCACCATCCCTCAGTGTCACCCGGCGTATCGAATTCCCAATGGGAGTTAACATAGCGCCAGTTATCGTCTCTGACATTAATGATTGGCTCAGTCCAGCTTACGAATACATCGTCAAAGTAGAACACTTTGCCGGAGGGCAGCTTCGAATACAACTGCACTTCCAGGGCGGTCCGCTCTTCAGGCGTATAGGCCAGCTCGAGCGAACTGGCGCACTGGAACCACTCGTCAAAGACAGTGACCTCGATGGGAGGACTCAGCCTCTCATCGGTGCCGTTGAACTCGCGGACGCGGAACCACAGCGAGGCGCTCGGGTCCCAGGAGTCGGCCGGGATCTTCACCGCCGCGTTTACTGTCGCAACGTACCCATTGTTCATTTCCAGGCCGCCTTTGATAGGTTGTGTCAATGCGATGTACTCCCCGGTTCCGGTACACTTGACGGCATAGGAAAGAGAGTTTACGGTCTCCCACTCCTGATCGTTAAAGTCAACCGGATTGCCGACGACGTCCCAGCCCAGCAAGCCGCCCCACTCGAATGTCTCGTTGGTCAGATAGAGATTCTCCAGACGAATCCAGTCGAATTCCACCGTTCGACCCTCTCCAATGCCATCGGCCAAATCGAAACGAATTTGATTGATAGTCCCGGTCCACTCCGCTTCACCCAAAAGGTCGACAAAAACCACCTGCCAATCATTAGAGTCGCTCACTGAATATGCTGTGCTTTTTGCGTCGGGATTGAACCAGAAGAAGCTCTTTCCTCCGGCCGTGCTTGCATCCTCGGACCAGCGCATG
Organism: uncultured Pirellulales bacterium; assembly: GCA_964537355.1. GTDB lineage: Bacteria > Planctomycetota > Phycisphaerae > Sedimentisphaerales > Anaerobacaceae > NIOZ-UU13. Next base: position 6,598 of record CAZIAN010000020.1, read on the forward strand.
CGCGCAAGAATACCGGTGACGTCATTGGCATCCAGCGCTGGTGCCGGCCTGAAATTGATATATGGATCGGTTATGTCGGCCGCAATTGTGGCGGTTAACACTCCGTCCTTAGCCGCCAGGTCAGCAATTTTTCCATTTGGCATCCAACCCTCCGTGTCGCCATCTGTGTTGAATTCGGTACTCAACCCCATGGGTGACAACACCAAAATAAGGGTACATGCGAGTAGTGAAGCGAATCGTTTCATTTTCCTAACCTCCATTAATGTAGTTGCCCCCAGGAACAAACAAAGGTTATTATTAGATATAATCGGGGCCCATACAGGATCAATCAGCATAGGCCTCGAGTTAATACAAATCTGTAAAATTAATCATGTAATCAATTTCCACTTACTGCTTAAGACGCTTGCTATTACGGCGCTGGTGGATAGAGACGAATGTCATCGAAGTACATCATGCCTGAGCCGCCGGCAGTTGGGTTGCTCCTGTTACCAAGACCAAGAGTAATCGAATTGACATTTGCAAGGTTGACACCCTGGTCAGCGAAGACCTGCAGGTCAATATTCCATTGTGTCCAGGATGTTCTCAGTGCCGCATCAGGATTATCATTAGTGACCACAGCGCTGTCGTTGAGAGCAACATACAAAGTCTCGGCAGCATTGGATGAACCGCCTCGGAACCAGATTGTCAGTGTATTGACACCATTTACCGTCCAATCACGATTGGAAGTCAATGTTAAAGTCGCTTCAGATTTACCGACTGCATTATCATAGGCCATCGGCATCGACTGAGAACCACTATGAACAATGGACTGCTCAGCAAAAGGAGGATTGGCATGACCAACGATAGAACCGTTTACAGCCGGGTTGTCGAATCCGTCTATCCAGGTAAGATATATCCTGTTGCTGGCGGGTTCATCTTCATTAAGATCATTGTAGGATTCAAAATCGTCTATGATAAGGAAGTTGGCGGTGGTAAAACTCCAGAGAGGGCCTGTCCAGGGACTGTCGGCATTGGCGTTATTAGCTTCATCAATCCGCCAGTAGTAAGTCGTATTCCACTCAAGGTTGCCAGCGTCATAGCTTTCGGAACCAAGGTTTCCGGTTCCTTTATATTCAGGTGAACTTGTGTCGGCGTTTTTCACAGCTTCTGCGTCAGTGCCGAAATAAACCTCATGTGTATCGGCAAAAACTCCCGGCACCCAGGTGAGAACAGGTGTCTGTGTAATATCCATGGCCCCTTTAGCCGGATCAGGGCTGCTGACAGCGCCCTGAGTAAGAAAGCTCCAGACTTCGCCTTTAAATGTATCGACGGCATCAAATTCATCGACACGCCAGTAGTAAGTCTTGGCAAATTCAAGCGGGCCTGGAGAATGTGTTGGGCTTCCCTGCGGGAGTCCTCCGGCTGCATTGTTTACGTCGTCAAAATTATCGCCGAAGTAAACAGTGTGCAATTTGGAACCATAACCTCCCGTCCAACTCAGAGTAACATCCGTATCTACAGATTCGGAACCATCAGCCGGGTCGGGTAAATAGGCAGTTTTAGGGGGAATCATAAAACTCCAGACGTCACCTTTCCAGGGGCTGTTCGGATCGGTTTCATTGACCTCATCGACACGCCAGTAGTAAGTCGTGCCGGGAACAAGGCCATCCGGAACAGGAAATCCGGGAAAGCCGACGACAATAAACGTTCCGGAATGGTTGCCCTGGAATGTGCCTTCGGCGCCGGCGTTCACATCGTCAAAATTATCGCCTAAGTAAACATCATGTGAGAGAGCAAAATCTCCAGGTTTCCAGGAAAGGTTCACCCATGTAGCCTCATGGTAAGTACCATCAGCCGGCTCAGGGCCAAAGGCAAATGGATATCCTTCACTACCCTGCATAGCACCAAGAATTTCGCCTACTGTGAGGACATGGTCGTAAATCCGTACATCATCGATGACTCCGTCGAAATAGGTACCACCATCACCCTTGAAACCGATGTAAAGTTCATTAGTCGTCGGGTCAACAGCCTCGCTGACGGTCCCTTCAATATTAAGCTCCCCATCAACGTAAATACTCGCTGTCTGGGTGGCACCCACAAATGTCAGCGTTGCATGATGCCACTCTTCTACGTGTTCTGAGAAATCGTAGGTCCCTATTGACTCAAGACGAGCACCCCAGATACCGAACCATAAAGCACCGTTGCTGTTGACACACCATTGATAGGCATCCTGTTTGAAAACCATCGGTCCGGCGTTGCTCCAAGTCGTAGGGTCGGAAGCCACCTTAATCCAGGCGGCTATGGTAATGTCACCGGTTTCCGAGTGCAGGCTTGGGCTATCAGGAACGACAACACGAGCTGTTTGCCCATCGAACTGTAAAGCCGCCCCATCCTTTCCACCCACCCACTGGGCATTTTCGATAGTACCGGTATTGCCATTTCCCGAGGAATCCTCAACAGTGTCCCCAGCGGCTTCATTGAATCTCCAGTGAGCCATCAAATCAGCCGAGGCATTACCTGCCATGCTCAGCACCAAAACAAAAGAAACTAAAAAAGACAATTTCCTGTACATAATAGTCCTCCTTAAAATAAATATAATTTATGAATTGAAATGAACAGTTTCCTGCTTGCGGAGTCCACAGTATTCATTCCAGTTTTGTTCGTGATGCAATAATTCATCCTCCGTTGAAAAGCTACAAAAATACACTCGTTGGGAAACCCAAAATACACAGATGCCCACCTCCAAGAGCATAATTTTCATTAGTATTTTCTAACATATTATATACCTTTTCGTCAAGGTAAATTCATTTCTGAAGACCACAAGCTTTGAGGTAATTAATTTTCTAATCCGAGTAAATCCGAATCGATTACCAATTAAAAAGGGCTAATACCGATTAATTTGGTATTAGCCCCAAAATTACGAAATCTGTTAATATTAACCACACATTTACTTAACAGTCAAATCTCTGCTTACTGTGCAGGTGGATACAGCCGGATATCATCGAAGTACATCATGCCTGTACCGCCGGTAACCGAGCTAAGGCCAAGAGTAATCGAATTTACATTGGCAAGGTTGACGCCCTGGTCGGCAAAGGCCTGCAGGGGGATATTCCATTGCGTCCATTTATTTATCAGGGCCGCATCCGGATTATCATTATTGACTTTGGCGTTGCCGTTGAGGGCTACATATAAAGTCTCAGCGGCGTTGGATGAATTACCTCTGAACCAGATTGTCAGAGTATCGACACCTTTTACTGTCCAGTCACGATTGGAACTCAATGTTAAAGTTGCCTCGGATTTTCCGACCGCGTTGTCATAGGCCATCGGCATTGATTGAGAACCGCTGTTAACGAGAGTCTGCTCGGCAAATGGAGGATTAAGGTTACCAACAACAGAACCGTTCGTTGCCGGATTATCGAATCCGTCTATCCAGGCCAGATATAACCTGTTGCTCCCGGGGTCACCTTCATCAAGGTCATTGTAGCTCTCAAAATCGTCAATGATAAGGAAGTTGGCCGTGGTGAAGCTCCAGAGAGGACCTGTCCACGGGCTATCGGCGTTGGCGTTATTGGCCTCATCGACACGCCAGTAGTAGGTGGTATCCCACTCGAGTTGTCCGGGCTCAAAGCTCTCGGAACCAAGGTTGCCGCTTCCTTTATTCTCAAGTGAACCAGCATCGGCGCCGAAATAAACTTCATGTGAAGCACCAAATCCAGGCGTCCAGGTTAGAATAGGTGTTTGCGTTACATCGACAGCACCATTAGCCGGGCCTGGACTGCCAACTGCGCCTTCGGTAGTAAAGCTCCAGACATCACCTTTGAAAGTGTTGATGATATCAAACTCATCGACCCGCCAGTAGTAAGTCTTAGCCATTTTAAGTGTGCCGGGAGAATAGTTCGTAGTTCCCTGTACCATGCCACCTGCTGCAGTGTCCACTTCTTCAAAAGTTTCACCGAAGTACGGGGTGTGCAATTTCGCACCGAAACCCGCCGTCCAGCTAAGAGTCGCGTCGACACCTACAGACTCAGCGCCATCAGCCGGGTCAGGGAAGTATGCTGTCTTGGGAGGAATACTGAAGCTCCAGACATCGCCCTTCCAGGGACTGTTCGGTTCGGAGTCATTGACTTCATCTATGCGCCAGTAATATGTTGTACCGGGGACAAGGCCATCCGGATAGGTAAATCCGGGGAAGCCGGCAACAATAAATGTGTCTGTCTGGTTGCCGAGGAACGTACCCTCAGCGCCACTGTCCACATCGTCGAAACTTTCACCTAAATACACATCGTGTGAGACTGCATAGCCACCCGGCCTCCACGAAATATTTATCCATGTATCGCCATGCAGGGCGCCATCAGCCGGCGTTGGCGCGGATGCCAATGGCCATAAGCCACCTCCTCCCTGCATGATACCCAGTACCTCAGCGGCCGACAGAGCCTTTGTGTAGAGGCGAACATCACTTAGGTATCCTTGCCACTTCTCATTATTATTTGTGAAGTCGCCACCAAAACCAAAGGGATTTTCATCGATGGTTTTTGTAATTGTGTTGGTTCCCGCTTCCTCGCCGTTGCGATAATAGGTCAAGTCGGCTCCATCCTTGACGAGAGTGTGATGCACCCACACGCCACCTGGGACGGCATCGTAATTAATGCTCTCTGTGTAACTACCATCGTCGTTGTAGAACTCAAATCTCGTGGGTGTGAACTTGATGAACTGAAGCGGAGTTGCGGTACCACCGTAGCGGTTACCCAATATCGTATCATTATTCGTTGCTTGGTCGGCGTGCTGGAAGGCCCAGAATGCCCATGTAAAATCGTTGTCCATGGTCATAGCCGGAATAATCAGGTCGGTGCTGACAACAGCGCCGGTACCGTCGTCTCCATTGAAGCTCAGGACCATGCCCCGCTCCGGGTCGTCGACCCAGGCCGAACCGTTATTGCCCAGACCACCACTGTCGGCGTTGGTGATGGTTCCGTCATTGCCGGAGGCGGATAAATCAATAGCAACATCCCCTGAGCCTTCATTCAATGGCCACCACCCGATAAGGTCGGGGTCGGCCGCGCCGGCTACGCTCGTGAGAACCAGGCCCAGCACTAAAACAAAAATCAATTTTTTAGACATAATAGTCCTCCTTAAATAAGTTACGATAATTACCAATTATGCTTTGGCCACACACCAAAATGCCCGTTGTTTTTTATAGGATGATTTTTTGGCCTGAAATATGAAAGCTCAATTCCGGGACACAAAGCCATTGTTACAACAAACTTTACTCCCGGCATAAAAACATCCTCCTCTATTCGGAAAATTGTATAAATTACTCCTATTCGAATGCGTAAATCCACAGATGCCCGGCTGTACAGATACAAACTTCACCACTATTATCTATACCAAATTAACCGCTTCGTTGTCAATGAAAAAATCTATATATGACCATTGTTTCTGATATTAGCGGGAATTTGTTTGAATCAGCAAACAGGTGTTGGTAATATCCGCCTTTTAGTAGCTTTTTTACGGAATTATTGGAATCTAAAGCCCAGTATTGCCGAGGAAGAGTCTATTGTAGTCAGCGTAAAATGTATATCCTATAGGTCTTCTATGGCGTCTAATAATGTAGTGTAATTATGAAAATAGCAGTCGTTTACAATCGAGATTCTCAAAACGTAATCAACCTTTTCGGAGTTCCGAACCGGGAACGAATCGGGCGCAAGACAATAAAGCGAATTTCCGATGCACTTAAGGCGGGAAAACATCAGGTCAAAGAGGTTGAGGGAGACAAGGACCTCATCGAGCGGCTGGGGGATTTCATGCCGAAGGTCCTGAAGGGAGAACTCCCGGGTTTGGTTTTCAATGTCTCTTACGGGATTCAGGGCCAGGCGAGATATGCCCATGTACCGAGCATTCTCGAGATGATCGGGATTCCCTACGTTGGCTCCGGCCCCCTTGCACACGGTCTTGCCCTCGATAAGGTTGTTGCCAAAATAATCTTTCGTCAGCACAACCTGCCGACGCCGGAGTTCGTTGTCCTAAACTCATGGGAAGATGAATTGTCATCGGATCTACCGTATCCCATGGTTGTAAAACCAAAAAACGAATCCGTATCTTTTGGCGTGACAGTAGTCCATAATGAGAGTGAATTAAGGGAAGCAGCACGGACGATTTTTGAGGCTTTCAAGCAGCCTGTACTTGCGGAGCAGTATATCGAAGGTCGCGAGATAAACGTCGGCCTAATAGGGAACAATCCTTCCGAGGCTTTCCCTCCGGTAGAATTGTTATTTCCTAAAGACGGTCCGGCGATTTACACATATCAAGACAAGGTCCACCAATCCGGACGCGAGATCGGATTCGAGTGTCCCGCAAGAGTGAGCGAAGAGATGGTAGAAGAAGCCAAAAAACTTGCCCGCAGGGCTTTCGAAGTCCTTGGCTGCTTTGACTGTGCGCGTGTTGACATGCGTTTAGATACTGAGGGGAATCTCCAACTGCTCGAAGTGAACAGCCTGCCGAGTCTGGGTGAACATGGTTCATATACAATCGGCGCTCAATATGTAGGTCTTGATTTTCCGGCGCTGGTCAATCGTCTCGTTGAGGTGGCAAGTACCCGTTATTTCGGTACTCCGAAGCCGGTCAGGATAGCAAAAAAATCCTCCGATACCGGCCAGTTAGTTATGTCATTCTTAACTCAACGGCGGGACCAAATCGAGAGGCGGCTGCGGACATGGACAAACCTGCATAGCAGGACATCGGATCCGTTCGGCATTCAACAGGCGACGATGAAGCTCAGCCAGACACTCGAGGAAATAGGCCTTGAAGTCGTCGAGGAATTAACGGACAACAAAACCGCCTGGACATGGCAGACAAAATCGGGCCTGACAGACGGGACTCTTTTTGTCGGGCATCTTGACGTGGCACTTACATCTGAGATACCCATACAGGTGTTCCGTCGAACTCCGGAGTGGCTCTATGGAGAAGGTATTGGTCTTTCCCGTGCTCCACTGGTGATGTTGGAATTCGTTTTAAAGGCGTTAAAAAGTCTTCGAAAGTTGAATTCCGTGCCCATTGGCGTTCTTTACTTTGCCGATGAAGGCAAAGATAACATAGAAAGCAGTAATATTATCAGAGCAGCCGCGGAACGAGCCAGGCGAGTTCTGGTTCTCAGGCCGGGTAATCCTCAGAACAAGGTAGTAATAGAGCGGCGGGGTTGGCGGAAGTATAAGCTTGTTGCAGAAGACGTACCCGCTCGACTCGGTAAGGCCAGAAAAAAACCTGAAATTCTGCGCTGGGTATGTAACAAACTGGAGGATATCTCTAAACTCTCTTCCAAGCAGGACCGCCTTTCCATCGCAGTCTCAGACATCCGCCCGACTACCTTTCCCATGCTGCTTCCGCATAAGGTGGAGGCCACTATCCTGCTAAGCTATGGTGACAAAGAGATGGCGGATAAAACAGAGGCATCAATGAGAGAGATGCTCCTCGAGTATGGTTTTAGCTGTCAACTTGAGAGAATTTCGGACCGACCCGCTATGAAAAACCGTTCAGCAAACAAGCGGCTTGTTGCCGAACTGGCAGAGGTCGCATCCAACTGGGAAATACCGTTCGGAAAAGAGTCTTCCCTGTGGCCTTCGGTTGCGGGACTTGTGCCTTCAACAACGCCTGTTGTTTGCGGTTTAGGGCCTGTTACAAGGGATGCCTACACACCAAACGAGGCGGTGGAGAGGATCAGCCTTCTACAAAGAACGTTATTGGTTGCCGAATTTTTAGCTAAACAAGCAGAGGGATAATATATCATGGCTTCTGCGCCAAAGCAGCATGATGACACAGATGTACGAGACTTTAGCCCCGTCAAAGTTTACCAGCCCCAGCGTGTAGCCGTCTCGGAGTACGGCATGGCAAGTACACAGCATTATCTGGCCACCGGAGCGGCTGTCCAAATTCTTGAGTCGGGAGGTAATGCCATCGATGCGGCTGTTGCGGCTGCTTTCGCTTTGGGTGTGTGCGAGCCGGCAGCTTCCGGACTTGGCGGTCAAACAATGATGTTAATCCATCTGGCCCGTTCAAATCGAACGCTGGCATTGGACGGGTCGTCCCGGGCTCCGAACCGAACTTCGGTACAGAATATAAGCCGGGAGCAGCGCTTACGAGGATTCCAAGCTACAACAGTTCCCAGTACTCCGGCGGTTCTGGCCTATGCGCTGGAACGCTTCGGAACCATCGGGTTGGGTGAAATACTGCAGCCTGCTATTCAACTTGCTGAGAATGGGTATCGTATCAGTGAACTGCAACGTAAGCTGACTCGAAGAGTTAGAAAGCATTTACGGCAAGGACCGGCAGCACAGCTATTCCTGAAGGACGGCAAGAAAACCTTTAAGGTTGGGGAAAGGTTCTCTCAGCCTGCGCTGGCCGCTACACTGAGAAGACTTGGGCGCAGGAGAGTTACTGATTTCTATCATGGACAAATCGGAAGGTTGATACATGAAGATATGGCCCGGAACAAAGGGCTCATTACGAAAGAAGACCTGGCCCAAATACCAAGGCCTATCGAAAGAAAACCCGTTTCCAGTCAGTTTGGGGATTTCAAGATTGTAACATTTCCTCCACCGGGTGCGGGCAGAACACTGATAGAATTGCTTAATATTATAAGTCATATTCCTAAAAAGTATCGAAATGTGGACACGCCTGAAGGAGCATTGACGCTTGCCAAGGCCATACGACAGGCTAATCGCGACCGCACAGACAGGCCTTTCGAGCCAAACTTTTACGCCCAGGTCCCGCAGAAGCGAATGCTGAGTACGGACTATGCCAGAGATATCGCCCGTTGGTCGTTGAGAAATATAAAGACAGGCGGGGATACGACACATTTGTCTGTTATGGACAAATTTGGAAACGTGGTAGCTTTGACGCAGTCTATTGAGCGCGTTTACGGCTCGTGTGTGGCTACGCCCGAACTCGGCTTTCTATATAATAACTATATGATGGCATTTGAAGATCAGGACATGAAACATCCTTACTATTTGCGTCCGAATGCCGTGCCCTGGGCCAGTGTCGCGCCCACAATTATCTTCAAAGACCGAAAACCCTGGATGGCAATCGGTTCTCCAGGGAGTCAGCGTATCGTTTCATCTATTGCACAGGTTTTCCTTCGGCTTGGCAAACAGTTGCCGTTCGAATCCGTGGACGCACCTCGCCTGCATTGTTCTGCTGAAGGCACGGTATCATTGGAAGCATCCCGGATGCGCAGTGATATTCCAACCACACTGGAAAGGCATGGATTCAGTATCGACATCAGAGAGCCCTATTCGTTTTATCTCGGCAGTGTCCAGTTAGTGATGCGCGAGGGCAATAAGTTTGTCGGTGTGGCGGATCCCCGGCGTGACGGGGAGGCCGGAGGCCCGACCAAATGAAACTGCCACTAATTATTTCGGTTCCTCATGCGGGTCTGAGCGTGCCGCAGGAAGCTCGAGATTACTGTGCGCTGTCACCGGAGCAGATACTTGCCGACAGCGACGAGGGGGCAGCGGAGATATACGACCTGAAATCCGAGGTGTCAGTACATATCACAACGGATGTTGCCAGGGCAGTAGTGGACTTGAATCGGGCCGAAGATGATAGAGGTCGGGACGGCGTAGTCAAGACCCACACCTGCTACAATGCCCGGGTATATCGAAAGCCCATACCTGAAGATGTGGTCGAGATTCTTCTGGAGCGTTACTACCGCCCTTATCACCGGCGGCTTTCAGAATCTGCGGCCGATGCCAAATTCGGTGTCGATTGTCACACTATGGCCGCCGTTGGTCCGCCTTGTAGCGAAGATTCGAATTGTGGGCGGCCAAACATCTGTTTGAGTAATGCACATGGGACGTGTCCACAGGATTGGTTTGAAAAGATGGTGCATTGCTTCAAGCAATCATTCGATAGTGAAATTTCAGTCAATCATCCGTTCAAAGGCGGTTATATTATCCGTTCGCATTCATCCGAGCTGCCCTGGGTCCAGATCGAGCTTTCGCGGGCACCTTTCCTTCAAACGGGCGAGAAACGAGAACGTGTTATTCAGGCACTTACGCTCTTTTGTCGAATAGCTATCGCTGGTTAGTGATTCTTGCGGGCTGTCATCTGTTTTGGAACCTGGAGTTTACTCACTTGTTGCTGACGAACTGTTGAGCCTGGTTGTCGGCTTCAAGAATTATTCTGAAACCTACGTTGTAAACTTTCTGCCATGCCGGATAGCTCAGTCTCGAAGCCGAACGACAGCGTTTCGGCCTGTCATACCATGAACCGCCACGGGCCACTTTTTCGCCGTTATCATTGGTATCATAACGCTGTTCGTATTCAGTATAGGGATAAGGTTTATATTCGGATCGCGTCCACTCCCAGACGTTGCCGTGCATATCATGCAGACCCCAGGCATTTGGTTTGTAGCTGCCCACCTCTGCTGTTACGAGTTTTTTATCATTGAATCGGGCATCTCTGGGTACTATGTCCGGGGTGTATTGGTCTCTTACGTCGTACACGAGATCCCGTATGGTGAAATCGGCCATATTGCCGAACGGTGAGAAGTCCGTGTTAAGGTCGCCATAGTACAGGGGTGTGTTGGTGCCCGCCCGGCAAGCCCATTCCCACTGAGCTTCGGAAGGTAATGAAACTTTTTGTCCGGTCTTTTCGGAAAGCCAGCGACAAAACTCCGAAGCTTCTTTCCAGGATACACGAACGACAGGCTGCCTGGGTTTGTTTAGTGCCCAGCCAAGGTCCCACTCATTGAACATCCAGCTTCCTTTATGTTCATACTTACTGTCATGCGATGGGTCAAACGCTGCATATTGCTCGTTGGTTACCTCGAACTTGCTCATCCAGAAAGCTCTTTTGATGTTTACCGGTGTGAGTTGACGTTCGTCCTGGTATCCATTCTCATCCCCCATCACAAACCGACCGGCCGGAACGAGGACCATTTCGAGTTTGATACCATTGCCAAGGTCAACTGTCCGATTTGTTTGTCCGGCAACGGACTGGCGGCGTCGCGCTTCAGCGGTGTCAAACGGCCATTTGGGGACACGGGGGACCTCGACCTTTGGTTGTGTGAGGCGTGCAGGTTCGACAGGTTCAATTTTTCTTTCAGGCATTTCCGGATAGACCTCCGGGTCTTCAACTGTCCCGCCGTAGAGCTTGCGCAGGTCAAGGCGGCGCATGTTGTCGTTTCGCGTTTTCTCCAGACCGACAACTTCTGTCCATGTTCCATGGCAGGGGGCATTCAAGTCTATCCATGTAGTGATTCGCTGCCATGCCTCGGCATCGAGGCTAACACCGTAGTGACCTTTTTTGAGCATCTGGACAAGCTCGGTCGTATTTGCAGAGAATTCACCGGGTGCCAGCAAGCGTAAATCACTTTCAAGCCCTCCCACTCTTGCGAAACTTCGCAGGGTGACATAAGATGGTTCGAAGACCCCGCCAAATACTTTGACAAGCTCTTCTCGTCGTACCCCACGGATGACCCTGGCTTTGGGGACTCCGTTTTTATAGGCAATGAGCATATCCTGGTCACCCCGAAGGTCGGGAATCTTGTGGTCGTCGTCAGGTCCGCTTCCGTTATGGCACGAGAGGCAATATTTGTCCAGAACGGGCTGGACCTCACGTTTGAAACTGAACCCTCTTGTCGGTCCGTACCAGGATTCTATTTCAGACGGCTTATTACGAGAAGCAATAGTGCGGAGATTCGGTGGCCCGGCATTCTGCTTCTGGTGACATCCTATACATGAGACAACCTCACCGGGCATGGCAGTCATCCAGCTTCGCATTAACTGCAGGGCCTTGCCCTCGTCATCGAGCGGCTGGATTGATATTGGTGTATTGGCAGGGATTCGGAACATGGCCGAGCCGTCTTTTTCGACTGGTACGGTGCCCAGTACGCGCTTGGGTTCCCACGGACCGTCGGTGCCGACACGATGATTAATACCTGCGATTTTGTGATAAGCGAATTGATAGGTGAACAACCGCAGCTTTTTGACAGCCCCGTGCGGAACGCCTTTTAGACCTGGACCTTTATAAATATTCTCAAGATAGACTATGGCATCTTTGCGGCTGAGGTCAACTTTGTCGGGAATGACCTGTGGTTTCTTTATTTTTTGAATCGGAATGGGCTCAAGCAGTGCATTGCCCTCGATTTCCTTCAGGAGAAGAATGTTGTCGAACGTATCGACCAGATAGATGCCCCAAAGGTCGTTGGGTCTTGGCTTGCAGGAAACAAGGAAGTACTTCTCACTGAGGGGCCACGGATGAAGGAATTTCGGCCATGTGTCTAAAGTCAGCTTGTCCTGAATGAGAGGCTTTACCTTTCGACCGTAACTGGGTATTCGCTGTACGACGCCTTCGGTGGCGGTTCGGCCTAAAGGAGGGTCAAGGATGAAGAGTTCGCCGACTCTTCCGACATGATGACCTGTCACGATACCCACTACTTTTGTGGGGTGGTTGGGTATGGGACGGGCGTAAAAGATGGCATTAGGCCAGTATCCGCCGCTGCCGTAATACTCCTTTTGCGTTGTACCGTCCGGATTCATAGTAAACAAAAATCGGGCCCAGACGTGCGGGATATCCGTGTACTCCCATCGCAGGTAAAGAATGCGTCCGTCGTTCATCACAGTAGGGCAGAAGTTGTGGTCCTGTTCGAAACAGATCTGGCGAACATTGCCGCCGTTGTTGTCCATTAGATACATCATACCAACATTAACAGATGCATTGCACGGGACACCCTGGAACGGCGCGGTTGAGATAAAAGCAATTTTGCCGTTTGGCAGATAGCATGAGTCAAAGTTATGAACGTCCGGCTGATTGCCTGGGGAAACCTGATGCAGATTTGTGCCGTCGATGTTAATCTCAAAGATCTGCCATAATTTGCGATTGTCGGGCATTGAGAACATTAACTTTTCGGCGTCAAAATGTAAATCCATCTCGTTGATTAGCTCTCTGGCCGGTGGTCTGTAGAGGGTAGTGATACGACCTTCGGGCCTTACCGGTGAGAGGATGGATATTTCATTTTCCCAACCGACAGTGTTCGGCATTGTATGAAGCTGCCACGAACTTTGCTGAGGCAGGCCGAGATATTTACCTAATCCTTTATCGTTTTCTTCATCACCGGTAGCTCGGCGAGGGTCATCAAGGGGCTTTCGTTTAATTAGCAGGAGTTTGTCGAAGTCAAGCAAGGGATTTGAAAGCAGAGCGCGGCGCTGTAAGGCTATAATTTCATCGACCTGTGCGAGCGCAGCCTTATCAGCGCGTTCCAGTGCTTTTTTAATTTTAGGCAGGCGGTTTTCATAGTTATCAATGGCCCTTAAATATTTCTCGCCATTTGTGTACTTCTCGGGGAAGTTCTTCATGAGGTCCTTGACAGCCAGTCTCATAGCGGTGAAATTAACAAGTTCAAGGTCCGACATAGCTTTGGTAATTCGGTCAGTCGGCGGGGTAGTGAATTTGGATTGTTCAGCGGCGATTAGCCCGTTAGAGGTTAATGACACCAGGCAATATACAGTAAGACAAAAAAGTGTTATCAAGGCGGTCTTTCTCACTGACATTTTGCTTCTACCTCCAATACAAACTAAGCGGCGTTCATTGAAAGTTTTATCAACAGGCTTTTCAAAACTAATCGATGTATATCCGACAACCGTGATAATAACCGAAAGAAAAGTATAACAGAATCAGTAGTAAATTGCCAGAAACGTTTGAGAGAACCGCTCTCTACCGGTCGCTTTGGTTTTCCCGCCCAGGATTATAATATCTTTGCGGCGATTTTCAGGCGTGACGCGCAGTTTCTCAATGTGTCCATTTCGGACTGTACCCTGAACAATAGTCTTGAAAGGTGCGTGAAGTTTAAAGTCAACATCCCAATCGGCGGGCCAGGCGGGCAACAGGTATATTTTTCTGCCGTCTGTCTGTATAAGCATTCGCTGCAATGCAGTCATCGTTACGGCGCCGTGGTCCTGGTCGGGAATCCAGTCGTAATTTGGACCCCAGAATGCGGGGAAACGGCTGCCCTGGTTTTTAGTTGAGAAATTCTGAATTACAAATTTCGACGCGTCTTCTGTTAAGCCAAGATACGCGGCCTGGACCGGCGTCTGATACCAGCCTCCAGTCCCTTTGTGCACTCGTTGTCTATAGGTCTCAATTCCAATTTCCAGATTTGGTTTGCCAATCCCAAAAAGCCGGTATGGAAAAATGGCGTACAATTCCGGATTTTCCTGATTTCGTTTTTCGCTGAATTTCTCAGCCGGGAGTAAAATTTGCTTGCCCTCGTATTCTTTAATCGGAACAGCAGGCAGGTCGGCGAGAGTCTTCTTCCATGCCTTTCGATGTGAGGTGTTTATCAGTTCATCGGGCAGTTCCAATAACGCATTGAGTACAAACTTTAGCCCGGCAACCTCCGGCAGAGGATTAACGCACTGCCACCAGGTCTCCAGCGACTGAGAAGGCTCGAAGCGAATCTTGCCCTTCTCATTGCGAGGCCAGTGTCGGTCGAAAAAAGTAATGGTCTCATCGGCCAGCGGTAAAAGTATATCACGCAGAAACTTTCTGTCCTGTGTGATGGCGTAATAATCAATCATCATGGCTGTTAGTTCGATTCCGCCCTGCCATTCGCGGCGTATGTATTGGTTGACAGTTTCGGGCCCTTTATGGCCCCAGCCAAAATCACAATTTCCGTTCGTGCCCCAAAAGTGCATCGTTTCCGGAAAGAAAGCACCATCGTGATTATAATAAATCTCTGTCTTATCGCGGCAGAGAGCAAGCGCCTTTCTGTACATCTGAAACAGCGGCTGCATGAGGTCGAAATCCCCCGCCGCCAGCATTGACCAATAAGGCAGGCGGGTATTCTGCCACCAGAACATTCCACCCCATCGTCGATAATCACCGTCAAGATGCTCCTTGCCGATTTGGGCATCTACTGTAAAAATCGAACCATTGAACTTGATGGGATAATCGCCTCGGCCGCCGCAGGCGTTTATCCATCGCTGGAGGTTATAGCCGCGAGTAACTACTTCGGTATCTTTTTGACCGCCTACATAGATCCAGCTCCGCTTCCAAAACTTTTCCCACCACTGCCTGTGTGCCGCACGCGCAATTTTCAGGCTTACTGCATCAATCGAAGCTATTTGTTTTTCCAGCAAACTCAGCCAGTCATCGATGGTTTTTGTCTGCGCCGTCAGAGGGTAAATCGAAATCACAAAATGATTACCCGGTTCGGATGATTTGAGAATCTGTTTATCAACGACTTTTAAGCCATCGCCTTTCATGCAGCCGCCGAATGTACGGTGTAAAAGCGGATCAGGATACTTTGCCAGCAACCGGTCAAGGTGCTGGTTCTTAAGCGTTACCGGATAACAGGACTTTTCGTTGCGATGGTACCATACTATGCGATTGTTTTTTGCCGGTAGAACCACATCCGGATAAACGATAATCGGATAATCATCGTTACCTGTCAGGGCACGGGCACTATTGGCCTCATCACCTTTGAGCCGGCGGGTCTCGTTACGCCAAACCTCGAGTTTACATTGAAGGTCAAATGATTTCTTTCCTTCGGCTTCGACATAAATGACCGGCCGATTAGCATCCACCCAAACTCGCAATGTCACCTGCTGTTCCAATGAACCGGCGGCAATTTCAATCTCTCCCTGGCGCAGCTTCAGCGTCTGGCAGAAACGGTCGCCTTTGCTGAAGGGATTAGGCGACAATTTCAGGCGTACTCGACCAAGTTTTAGCAGCCGGCAGTTCTCACTCCATAAGTCGGTCTTGCTTATGTAAAACAGGAGGTCTCCGTTTTCCTCTACCCAGAGGTTTAAACCGATGTCTCCGTTGCCTATCGGCATTGAGCCGGAACTGTCCTTACTTGGACTATCCCAGACAACATTGTAAGTTTCGATATCATTAAAATTACGAGTTGTCTTTTCCTTCCCAAAACCAGGGCAGGAACAAAACACAACCATACATAATATTAACCAAAAAGTTTTCTGAGTTTTAAGAGTCAGCATTTTACTCCTCCTGAAATTATTATATCACTTCGTTAAACTCGCCCAACTCAAGGGGATATTGTCCGAATTGACGAACAAGGTTTACGATATAATCATAAGTATTCCCCGAGACATTGCTGCTTACGGAATGGTCGGACTGGAAAATATAGCCTCCTCCTTTTGCGGCATTGAGCTTTCTTAAAATCTCCTTTTGTACCAGCTCCCTGTCCCCGGTTTCCCAAATTTTTATATTGCTGTTTCCGCAAATTCCTAACCGTTGGCCATATTTACGGCGTAACTGAACAGAATCCAAATCCGCTTTGGCCTCCAGCGGATTCATTGCGTCGATACCTATCTCGATATAATCATCGAGGATTTTGTTAATATTGCCGCATCCATGATATATGACCATCAGGCCTTTTTCATGAGCGTAATCTACGATTGCTTTTACCCATGGTTTGAAGTATCGGCGCCAATAATCAGGCGAGAAAAAGAGATTATTTTTGTATGCTACATCACCCCAGATGACAAAGCCGTCTAATAGATTTTCGGCCGCTGCGATTTGAGCCTTTGCACATTCCAGATAGAACCGGCCAATCCGGTTAATAGCCTTGCCCATTCGCTCAGGATGCATTCCTATCCAAAGCATATTGTTTTCAGGTCCAATCAGGCGGGTCAGGCATTCATTGCATTCTATAATACTGCCGAATACAGGAAAGTCCGGCCATAAGGACTCGACGGTTTCAATCCACGGAGGTGAATTACGTTCGAAGCCGTCTCCAACGCCGGCGATTTGATTGTCACCTGCCTGGAAATATCTTCTTTTGTCGAAAGGGTCGTCAAACTCAAGAGCTTCCAGCTTTTCTATTGTGTCCGTTTCAAAGTCAACAAACTCGGGCATAGGGTCGGAAAATTTCTTTCGTAAAACCGCATTAAAACCGGTCTTCAAAATGACTTCCTCGTTGTTTTCTTTCAGGGTCTCGAATGACCGGATAAACGGGTCCATATTGGGCACGGTGACAATCCAGTCCAGGTCGTAATGGTAATAAGGATTGGCATCATCCGGCAGATTCAGATCCTTTCGCCATCGTGACGTAAAACCGCCCCAGAAGAAATCACTGACGGGGACCCTGTCCGGCTCCTGATGATTAAGGGTTTTCCTCATTCGGTCGAGCTTGGCAAGTGTGCTTTCTTTTCTCTTGCGAGCCTTTGAGCTGTTCGCGAAATTATCGAACATTCCCATTTTGCCTACTCCATATCGTATTAAACATAGTTCCCTTTCCACCGCAGATAAAAAATGTCGCGGAGAATAAAGTAATTGTAGCTAATCGGCCGGCGGTTGACAACAAGCATATAAACTCAAGGAGCAGGATAAACAGGTTGCTATTTTGACCCTCAGAGTGTAAAATATTCCGTACAGCCTTTATCAGCTATAGGCGATAATTGAAGGTAACA